>NZ_JAGFPF010000583.1:0-1178 GCF_025962695.1 Candidatus Symbiopectobacterium sp. NZEC135
TTGATTGATAATTTTGACCATATGATTACGAGAGACGCCATACACTTGCGTCACTTCAGTAATATTCGTCATCTTGCCTTCAGGCAGTGATGCCATGTAGATAAGCGCGCGTAATCCGTAATCCGTAAAACTGGTTAACTGCACAGAAACCTCGGATACCCTCGGGTATCGGTAAGAACGTCGCAACCATGCTCATCGCATCAACGTTCGTCAAATCATCAAAACCCATGCTGGCAGCACTCCCTCGCTTGTTTTGCACTACCAAGGCATCACAGCCAAAGGAAGCAAAAGTGAGGCTAACACGGACGATAAATCACATAAGAGCTAGATTTACTAGCAATAATAAACCAGTCGCGAATGATCCGGCGAATTATTTAGCATATTCGCTGGGTTTACGCATTGATTGCTTCCTTACATCGGTGAATTGCCATAGGTTGGGACTTCATACCTGACGGGAGGAGAGATTCAGAGCCTCGTGACACACTCACTTGACATCCCTGCTCAGCAGTCGGGTGATACGAGCAAGCAAACGGTTACCATAGATAAACGCTCTACTTGCAAAGCAAACCGCCAACAAAGAGGTAAACATGAATTTACATTTTAAATGACAATCTATCGTACACTTGACAAGCGATCAATTATCTCCCTTTGTCAATTTCCTATGCTATCAATTGGTTACTTAGCTATCGTTAAGTGCAAATTTTTACTGAATGTCTGAAAACAAAATGAAGCGCAATGTAGCCTGGAAAAAATATTGTCAAGGCATCTAATCATTACATCACACTTCTTAATTATTACTTTGTTGATAAACAATGAATATTGTCAAAAACCACTTTAAAAATAAATTGAAGGCTACCTATAAATAAAAAAATAATTCAATACCTAACAACTTATATTCATCAATAACAAAACAAT
Organism: Candidatus Symbiopectobacterium sp. NZEC135; assembly: GCF_025962695.1. Lineage (NCBI taxonomy): Bacteria > Pseudomonadati > Pseudomonadota > Gammaproteobacteria > Enterobacterales > Enterobacteriaceae > Symbiopectobacterium > Candidatus Symbiopectobacterium sp. NZEC135. The sequence continues at coordinate 916 of NZ_JAGFPF010000583.1, forward strand.
CATAGATAAAACCCCCTACAAAAACTAACAACAAGATTATACTGAATATAACTCTGGGCCTTAAAAAAACCAGAGAGAGAAATAAGAAAAAGACCACAAAATAAAACAATAATTTAGAATCAAAAAACCTTAACCTGTTAATTATCAAGGTGAAATCAACGTGTTATTCTATCTGTTACCAACATAAATAATGAGCAGTCTCATTTTATTTATAGAGAGGTATGTATGCAAGCCTATAAAGCCATAGTGATATTAATCATATC
>NZ_JAGFPF010000584.1:0-1176 GCF_025962695.1 Candidatus Symbiopectobacterium sp. NZEC135
ATGACCGCCGTGGTGGGGGCATCCGGTTCGGGGAAAACCACCTTGACCAAATTGATTGCCCGTTTTTTCGATCCGGATAGCGGGGTGATTGAGATTGGTGGCATTAATGTAAAAAACTTTCCGGTCATGCAACACATGAACATGATTTCACAGGTGTTTCAGGACAATTATCTGTTCAGTGGCACCCTGCGGGAAAACCTGCTGATGGGCAACCCTGCCGCTGATGATGACACCTTGCAAAACGTCCTGAAACTGACGCGTTTGGACGAGGTGGTGCAGCGTTTACCGCTGGGGCTGGATAACCGGGTTGGAGAAGGGGGCGGATTATTGTCGGGCGGTGAACGTCAGCGTGCTGCACTGGCGCGCGCATTGCTGAAAAATGCGCCAATCCTGCTGTTGGATGAAGCAACTGGCGCATTGGATCCGGAAAATCAGGAAGCGATCGCACAGGGGCTTAGCGCGTTGCGCGGTCGCTGCACGATGCTGGTCATCGCACATCAACTGCACACCATCCGCAATGCGGATCGCATCTTGGTCCTCGATCACGGGCAAATCGTGGAGCAGGGCAACCATCAACAGTTGTTGGCCATGAACGGACGCTATGCGGCCTTTTGGCAGGCAAAAGTGCGCGCCGAAGGATGGCGCATTGTACATCCCCGCGAAGAACCAGGAGAAGATGATGTCTGAGCCGCTGTGTGATAGTCAGCATTGCGCCACGCGTTGGCCGCTGCCTGACGTTGATTTAACCGATTTGACGCTGTTCTCGCAAGGTTTCCCCCATTCTGTGTTCACGCAATTGCGACAAAATAGCGGCGCGCTGTATCATCCGGCCACGCCGTTGACGCCTGATAACGAAGGTTTTTGGGTGTTTACTCGCTATCAGGATATTGTGCCACTCGCCAGAGACATCGATACCTTCTCCTCGCACCGAGGCGGAGATCGTGCCGGGGGCGGAACCATGATAGAGGATCTCCCCAGCGCCGCAGGGCCGGGGACTGTCATCAATATGATGGACGATCCGCGCCACAAAGCCTTACGGCGTCTGATGGCGCCGGGGATCACCCGTGGGCGCATCGCTGCATTGGAGCCGATTCTTACTGTGGCGGCGCGTCAGGCGGTGGTGAGTGCGTTAGCCAAAGGCGAAGGGGATTTTGTCTCTGATATCGCCGCCGAACT
>NZ_JAGFPF010000586.1:0-1170 GCF_025962695.1 Candidatus Symbiopectobacterium sp. NZEC135
AACCGTTTTCGGCACGTCCGGGTTTCCCGGCGAATCACGACGAGGGGCGCTCCGGCGGCTTACGCCGCTACGACCCCATCGCCGCACTTCGCCTAACAACGGGCTTTGTCATCAGTCTGAGGCTCTCTTAGCGAGAGCCTTTGTTGTTGGGATCAGGCGGAGAACAGGGAAGGGTGGACTTGCTGGTGTTCATCCAGCCCGAGGCGTTGCAGAATGTCTTGTCGCAGCAGGTATTTCTTTATTTTCCCGGATGCGGTGCGCGGCAAACTCTCGACGATCACCAGATGCTCGGGGTACTTGTACTTTGCCACGCGTTTACGGCTGAAAAAGGCAATCACATCTTCTAGCGTCAGCACGTGGTAGGGGGCTTTAAGCACCACATAGGCGCATGAGCGTTCTCCCAAACGTTCATCGGGCATGGCGACCACGCCCGCATCGCGGATGCGCGGGTGTTGCATCAGAAGATCTTCCACCTCGCGGCTGCTGATATTCTCGCCGCCGCGCACGATGATATCTTTCTTGCGCCCGGTGATTTTGATATAGCCGTCGGCATCCATGCGGCACAGGTCGCCGCTGTAATACCAGCCATTTTCATCCAGCGCGCGCGCCGTTAATTCCGGTTCATCCAGATAACCCATAAATACATTTGGGCCGCGCGACGCTTCTTCACCTTCTTCCCCATACGCAACGGTGTTGCGCGCTTTATCGACCACTTTGATTTCAACGCCCGGCGCCGCCTGCCCGTCAGTGTTGACGATCCGTGCTGTGGGATCGTCCAGCCTCACGACGGCGTGCGGTGAGCTTTCCGTTGACCCGTACACGCTGAGCAGTTTGATGCCCATCTGCATACAATCTCGGGTGATCTTTTTAGGGATCGTAGTGCCGCCGCACAGGAAAAAGCGCAGCGATGACAGGTCGTAAGGTTTTTGCTGTACGCAGCACAGCAGGTCGTAGACAAACGGCGTCGCGCCCAGCACGCAGGTACAGCGTTCCTGCTGTAGCAGTTCAAGACAGTTTGTCGGATTAAAAATATCCAGCAGTACGCTACGCGCACCGATGATAAAGGGGGCGGTGACACCGTGTAAAAAGCCGGTGGCATGGCCCAACGGTGCTGGCATCAAGATGGTATCCAGCCAGGTCAGGTTCAGTGGGGGACAGTAGGGGCGGTCG
>NZ_JAGFPF010000585.1:0-1170 GCF_025962695.1 Candidatus Symbiopectobacterium sp. NZEC135
TCTAATGGCGATATCTCATCATCAAGACGACGAAATACTGAGTGAAATGAACGTGACGCCCCTGGTGGATGTCATGCTGGTGCTGTTGGTGGTGTTTATCGTCACCGCCCCGTTACTAACCAATGCCATCCCGCTCAAGCTGCCCAGCACTGCCAGCGTTGCGCCACCGAATCAGCCAAAACCACTGGTGGTCAGCGTTGACAAGGAAGGCAACTACTATATCGATCGCCAGCAGATGCCCCTGGAGCAAATCAGCCTCGCGGTTAGCGCCGCCCATCAACAGGATGAACAGCGCGCCGTGCAACTGCGGGCAGACAGCCAGGTGGTGTATGAGCACGTAGCCAAAGCGATGGCGGCGATTCAAAAAACCGGTATTACTCGTTTGGCGGTCATTACCGATGCGAATGGTTAAGTCACTCTATCAGCGCCTGAAGTGCACCCTGACGGCCACCCCAGGCGATGTCCAGCGTAAGGTGGCGGTGGGGAGATGTGCGCTCGGCGGCGCCTTGATGTTGGCGCTGATACCGTTGGCACAGGCAACCGTGCCAACGGTACACGGGCTGGCGCTTTACGATAATCCAATGCTGCCCGCTGATTTTGATCACTTTCCTTACGTCAATCCCCGTGCGCCGAAAGGCGGTACGCTGGTACGTTCCGTACAGGGCAGTTTCGATTCCACCAACCCCATGATTATCACCGGCACCGCCGCCGCGGGGTTGAAGGCATTGGGCAGCGGGTTGGTGTATGAGTCACTGATGGTGCATAGCGCGGATGAGCCCTTTACCGAGTATGGCCTGATCGCCTCCGGCATTCGGCTGGATCCGGCGCGCCGATGGATTGAGTTTGATATTCATCCTGACGCCCGCTTCAGCGATGGCGTCCCGGTGACCGCAGCCGATGTAAAATTCAGCTTCGAGCTGTTACGCCAGCAGGGGTTACCCTTGTATCGTGGTTACTACGCTGATGTACTGGACGTCACGCTCCCCCATCCCAACACGGTGCGCTTCGCACTGGCGGAGAACAACTCACGCGAGTTGCCGCTTATTCTGGGGCAATTCCCCATATTGCCTGCCCATATCTGGCGTGGCCGTGACTTCACCCGGCCAACGCTGGATATTCCCATTGGCTCCGGCCCATATCGTGTCACCAAAGTCTCTCCGGGGTCACAGA
>NZ_JAGFPF010000588.1:0-1169 GCF_025962695.1 Candidatus Symbiopectobacterium sp. NZEC135
GGTTGGGCAAGGTTAATGTCGGTGTGGATCGCCACCGGTGCAGAACCCAGTGTATCGGTAGCGCTAAGTGCGCCACCCGTAATCGGCTGAATCGCCCCGCCGGTTTGCGCCGTTTGTGCCTGTTCCGGCCCTTGCAGCGTCAGGGTTTGCGCGGTGATACCCTGCTGCGGGGCATTGAGCTGGCTATTGCCGGTGGTCAGCGTGTCAGTATTCAGCGTGGTTTGGCTAACGGGTGCCAGTGACAACGTTTTTCCGGCTGCCGTCACCGTGGCATTCGAATCCGACAGCGTGGCAGAACTGCCGGGCGCGCTGCGCAGATCGATCAGCGTAGTGGTGGTTGAGGTGATTTTTCCTGACAGCGCTTTGGCGTTCTGCTGCTGCACGCCGGAAAGCGCCTGCGTGGAGGACAGCGTCGGCGCTATCGTCGTTGGGGTATAATTGCCGTTGCCCGCTTGCACCGTGGTATTGCTGATATCGTGCGTTACATTGGCGGAAATGGTGCCGCCGGCCTGGATTAGGGCGTTGTAGGATTGGTTAGCTGTAACTTCAGTTCTTGGTGTTCCTTCCAAGGTAAATACAATTACGTTTTGCTCCCAGCGAGGGCTAGAAACATTAGTCCATTTCTCGGTATATGTTGTCTCCCATTCCCACTGGGGGTGGGAGATTATTGGCGCTTGTCCATTATATTTATAAACAGCATACTCTTTTGAAGATCCTGCCAGGTAAGATATATTATTGATCTGCCCCCCTTCGATACTAATGTTTTTTTTCGCCGTAACTTCTGATGCAGAGTTAATTAAGTTACTAGCCATGAAGTAAATGCTACCGCTGGAATTTATCTTGGCTTGCCCAGAAGTAGCCTCTACATTTACTGATTTTTCTGATATCAAATATTCTTTTCTATCATACCCTGCATACATAGCAGGTTTCCAAAGGGTCACATAAGTCTCAAGACCCCAATCATTGTCATAAACACGAGTGCTCTCCTGGATTTCATCGTAATATCCCACGCCAACATAATTAAGTTGTTCAGGTCTGATAACCAACGTCGTCCCCGTCGGTTTAATCTCCTGAGACGACACATCCACTTCGGTCTCAGTGACCACAAACCCTTCCCGCTGATTGGTCAGGTCGCCGGTGACAATGGTGATATCGCCGTTTTGCGTTTC
>NZ_JAGFPF010000587.1:0-1159 GCF_025962695.1 Candidatus Symbiopectobacterium sp. NZEC135
TGACAAAAATTTAGTAAAAAAGTATGGTTTTATTTTTTTTGTATGTGTCTTTGGCTGTTTTTTATTTATCTGTTGTTTGTTTGTTAAATTCTATCAACGCTGTTATTTAAGTTAAAAAAATACTATATCCATATACTGTATAAGGATAATGGATTTTTTCGATATGCCATTATTAGTATTTTCTATATATCTCGTTTTTCTCCCTTGTGGCGGTGATTTATCTGATTGAAGGGCGGGGCGGACACGGAATTTCAGACGAGATTATTTTAACGAATATTGATGATGATCATAAATAGCGTGGATTGAAATACAGCACATCGTTATGTAATTATATTTATAACGGTGTGCTTAATCTACACAATTTATTTATCAAATGATAATTGTTTTTGTATCAGCCATTTTTCCACATGGCTCGAATTAAGGGATGAAATTTCAATGTCAACGCAAACTATCGTTATGCGCGTCAAGAAAATGTCATAAAGTGCAGGTAATGTGTCGGAGAGTTTCTAATTGTTACGTTATATCATTACACAAGGAATTTCTCCATGCGAAACTCTCCACCGCATTATTGGTTCTTTCTATTAGCGCTGTGCTCTCGCCCTGGGCGATTGCGCAGGGCTCGGCACCCGCAAAAGCGAAAAATGTGATTTTGCTTATCAGCGATGGCGCGGGGATCAACACCTGGCATGCTGCAAGCTATTATCGGCACGGTGCGTTGGGGCACGAAGTCTATGATGACTTTGATGTCAAACTGTTTGCTTCCACCTATCCGCTTAACACCTCTAATGTGCCAACCCGCACGATGGATAAGTCTGTTACGTTTGATGCCGATAAAATTTGGAACAAAGACAAAGTAGACAGCACTTTTCAGGGCAGCTTGGGTACATATCCGGGCTACTTTGCCGGTTATGAATACCTGCGCGCGGATTTTACCGACAGCGCTGCGGCAGCAACTGCACTGGCCTCCGGCCACAAGACCTACAACAACGCCATTAACTGGTCCAACGATGACAAAAGGCTCAAGCATATTGGTGAATATGCCGTAGAAAACGGCAAAGCGTTGGGGGTGATCACCTCTGTGCAGTGGAGCCATGCGACGCCAGCGGGTTTCCTTGCGCATAACGTTAGCCGTAACGAATACGCCGCTATTGGCAAAGAG
>NZ_JAGFPF010000589.1:0-1167 GCF_025962695.1 Candidatus Symbiopectobacterium sp. NZEC135
TTAAAGCGAAAATCACCGTGGACGTATCCACCCTGCGTTAAAAGTGCCGGTACCGCGTCACGTTTACCGTGACAAGCGGCAACAAACGTCAGCAATGCCAGAGGAAGAGGATCATCCAGGCGTAAATAACGATGTTGTACCGAACGAACAAACAAACCATGATGAAAGTGCTGTTTGAATAAGGTTTCCGCTACGCGCCAGGCGCGTTCTGCCCAAAGTGGGGACTGCGTTTTTTCCGCCAGTTCCGTCAAGGCAACCAACAGGAAAGGCGTTGCGCTGTTTTCCAAGCCATCTTGCTCACCGCGCTGCGCCATTGTCTCAATCAGGGCATACAGCTCATCGTCATCGCTCAAGCTATAAGCACGTACCAACGGCAGCAAATAATCACCTTCGAGTGCGAAGGGGGCTAATGTGGTGCCTTTTTTGCCATAATAGCCATCACGCGGGAACACAAAGCCGGTCATATCCTGGCCGTTGTTCCACATCGGTCGCAGCGTGTTGCTGACCACGTCATAAGCGTACTGGTAGTAATTCTTTAAGCCTGAAATTACCCAGGTCATGATGTCGCTATCGGGCTGCTGGCGCAGAATATCCAACATTGCCAGCGGGTTATCAATCAATAACGGGCGCATGTCGCGGAACAGCACATTGGCGTCTTTGGCGATAACGCCAAATTCCGGACCAAACTGACGCTGTGCACGGTCGCCGAACCAGGATTGCGTCTGGTTGTCATCTTCCGGTACCGGCTGGCGTTGCAACGGCGAACTGAACTGATACACCGGCATCCCGGTTTCAGGATTACGCGCCAACACATACTGGCGATATAAATGCTTACCCCATGCCGCCGCTGACGCATCGCCGGTAAAGCGCGCATACGCAAAGGCGGCGTAAATCAGGTCGGTACCCGCGTTGACGAAGGTCAACCCTTTGGTCAGCGGCAGTTCAGGCCAGATCGCCGGGTCAACCACATCACGGCGTGCGTGTTCAAACACCTGCGGGTCACGCGTTTTGGCGTAATCACCGTGGCGGCCAAGATCCAGTTGCTGCCAATCTTCAACATGGGCATTCCAGAAACCCTGCAAATAGTTCAGCGTTTTTTCTGCGTCGACGCGGTGCAACAGCGCGTAATAGGGCAGATGGTGTTTTAATTCATGCACCATGGCTTTG
>NZ_JAGFPF010000058.1:0-27084 GCF_025962695.1 Candidatus Symbiopectobacterium sp. NZEC135
CGCCAGGCTGACGTTATCCACCGCCTTTACGCTGCCAAACACCTTGGTGATGTTCTTCATTTCCAACAAGAACGGCATTCTCGCCTCCATCGTTCACGCGCCGCACACCCGGTAACGTAACTAACCTAAGCCCCGGAGCCAGAAGACCACGCGGGGCCAGTCACTCACTTCAGATCTGCAGCTTTATGGAACCCATCGGCAATGACAGTGGTTTCAATGTTGGATTTATCAACCGGCACTGGTTCTAACAGATACGACGGCACCGCTTTCAACCCATTCTCCAGCGAGGCATTGGATTTGGGGGTTTTGCCCGCGCCTAACGCGACGGCAATATCAGCGGCTTCCGTTGCCAGCTTGGTGATCGGTTTGTACACCGTCATGGTTTGTGTACCCGCGATAATGCGTTTTATCGCCGCTAAATCCGCATCCTGCCCGGAGATCGCTACCTTGCCCGCCAAGCCTTGCGCGGCCAGAGCCTGAATCGCACCACCCGCCGTAGCATCATTGGAGGCGACGACTGCCTGAATATTGTTATTGTTTGCCGTTAGTGCATTTTCCATAATTTTCAAGGCATTTTCTGGCAACCAAGCATCGACCCATTGATCGCCAACGACTTTTATTTTCCCAGCATCAATCAACGGTTTTAATATGTTCATCTGGCCCTTACGGAACAGTTTCGCATTATTGTCCACGGGCGAGCCGCCCATCAGGAAATAATTCCCTTGTGGCACTTTGTCAATCAGGTATTTCGCCTGTAGCTCTCCCACCTTTTCATTATCAAACGAAATATAAAAATCCACATCCGCGTTATTGATCATGCGGTCATAGGCTAAGACTTTGATACCTTCACGTTTTGCTTCTGCAATCACATTACTAAGCACCTGACCATTATAAGGAATAATAACCAGGACATCGACGCCGCGATTTATCATATTTTCTATTTGAGAAATCTGGGTTTCCTCATTGCCGTTCGAAGACTGAACGAACACTGTTGCCCCCTGCGCTTGCGCCTTGGCAACAAAAAGATCGCGATCTTTCTGCCAGCGCTCCAATCGCAAGTCATCGATTGCCATACCAATTTTCACCTCTTTGGCAAATCCAGGATGGCTTATTAACGCAAGTGCGGCACAGGCTGACAGTAAAAAGTGTTTAACTTTCATCATGAGTACCTTTCTTTTTTTAACGTTTAACGTGCAGGAAAGAAACGCTACCAAGCAGAAAAAGTGTTGCTGGTAACTGGCGAAGCTTCAATTACAGATTTTCACCAAGCAATTATGTTTTTTGGTTTAATCGTAATTTTATGAAGCCGGTCATATTTTATTGTTAACATCCTCAACCCTCTTCATTATTCATGAATGCGCATTCAGAATATTTCTTTCCGTTATTTTTGCGATCGGCCGCACACTTAATAATTATCTGAACACAAGTGTGAAATAACATAATTGAGCAAACGGCGATCCCCTCCGAAGATGAATAACAATGACCGCTTACCCGCTGAATGATTTTCTTGAGGAGTTCTCCATGCCAACCTATTTTGAACAAATTGAACGTGTTCGTTATGAAGGCCGCGGCACAACCAATCCCTTCGCATTCCGCCACTACAATCCCGATCAGGAAATTTTGGGGAAACGCATGTCAGAGCATCTGCGTTTCGCCGTCGCCTACTGGCACACCTTCTGTTGGAACGGTGCCGATATGTTTGGCGTCGGCTCCTTTGAGCGCCCTTGGCAAGCGGCAGGGGATCCCCTGGGATTAGCAAAGCAAAAAGCCGATATTGCCTTTGAGTTTTTCCAAAAACTGAACGTGCCTTACTACTGCTTCCACGATGTGGATATCGCCCCAGAAGGCAGTTCATTGAATGATTATCTGTATAATTTCCAAACTATTGTCGACAAATTTGCCGAAAAGCAGCAGCAAACGGGCGTGAAACTGCTTTGGGGAACCGCCAACTGCTTTACGCACCCTCGCTATGCTGCCGGTGCTGCCACCAACCCAGATCCGGAAATTTTTGCCTGGGCAGCGACACAAGTCTTTTCTGCCATGAATGCCACCCAGAAGCTCGGGGGAGAAAACTACGTGCTGTGGGGCGGGCGCGAAGGCTATGAAACCTTGCTCAATACCGATTTGCGTCAAGAACGGGAACAGATCGGCCGCTTTATGCAAATGGTGGTAGAACATAAGCATAAAATCGGTTTTCAGGGCACCCTGCTTATTGAGCCGAAGCCGCAGGAGCCTACCAAGCATCAATATGATTACGATGTGGCAACCGTTTACGGTTTCCTGAAACAGTTCGGTTTAGAAAAAGAGATCAAGGTTAATATTGAAGCAAACCACGCTACACTCGCAGGGCACACGTTCCACCATGAAATCGCTACTGCCATCGCACTGGGGATTTTTGGTTCGGTCGATGCCAACCGTGGCGACCCACAGTTAGGTTGGGATACCGATCAGTTCCCGAACAGTGTGGAAGAGAATGCCTTGATCATGTACGAGATCCTCAAAACGGGCGGCTTCACAACCGGTGGACTGAATTTTGACGCCAAAGTGCGTCGCCAAAGCACTGACCGTTACGATCTGTTCCACGCCCATATCGGTGCCATGGATACGCTGGCGTTGTCGCTAAAAGTCGCCGCCAGGATGCTGGAAGATGACAAGTTGAACCAATGGGTTGCCAAACGCTATGCGGGCTGGAACGGCGAACTCGGACAGCAAATCCTGCAAGGTAAACTTTCCCTTGAGCAATTGGCGAAACACGTCCAAGCAAAACAGCTCTCACCAAAACATCAAAGCGGGCATCAGGAGATGTTAGAGAATTTGATTAACGACTACCTGTATCAGTAACGGTTAAAAGCCGCCTATTCTCACGGATATTGCTGCGTGTCCGTGGGAATCGCACGGCGGGAAGTACAGCGGTATAGGCAGGTCTCTACACAAGGATTCCACACTATGTATATGGGTATCGATCTCGGCACGTCGGGTGTAAAGACCCTTCTGCTGAATGAGGAAGGCAGCGTCATTGCCGCACAAAGCGCACCGTTAACGGTATCCCGCCCCCATCCACTCTGGTCTGAGCAATCTCCCGAAGCATGGTGGGCGGCAACCGATGCCACGGTACAGGCGCTGGCAACACAGCACGATTTGCATGCCGTTAAGGCTATTGGCCTGACGGGGCAAATGCATGGTGCCACCTTGCTGGACAAACAGCATAGGGTATTGCGCCCCGCGATGCTGTGGAACGATGGTCGCAGTGCCGCCCAATGCAACACATTGGAACAAAAGGTGCCGAATTCTCGCCAGATTACGGGTAACCTGATGATGCCGGGCTTTACCGCACCCAAACTGAAATGGGTTCAGGAACATGAGCCCGCATGCTTTCAACACATTGATAAGGTCCTGCTCCCCAAAGACTACCTGCGCTGGCGTATGACGGGCGAATTTGCCAGCGACATGTCGGATGCCGCCGGTACGATGTGGCTGGATGTTGGCAAACGAGACTGGAGTGATACGTTGCTCGCCGCCTGTTCGCTCGATCGCGGGGCAATGCCTGACTTGTTTGAAGGCAATCAGATAACTGGTTACCTTTCTGGCTCGCTAGCACAGCGCTGGAACATGAAGAGCGTCCCGGTGGTGGCCGGTGGTGGTGATAACGCAGCGGGTGCCGTCGGGGTAGGCCTGTGGCAAACAGGGCAAGCCATGCTGTCACTGGGAACATCCGGCGTCTATTTTGCTGTCAGCGATGGCTTTCTCAGCAACCCGCAGCATGCGGTACACAGCTTCTGCCATGCCCTACCGGGCACCTGGCATTTGATGTCGGTGATATTGAGCGCGGCATCGTGTTTGGACTGGGCCGCCCGTTTGACCCATGCCGAAAGCGTACCGCAATTACTGGAAGAAGCGGCACAGGCGACTGTCAGCACCAGCGTACCGCCCGTCTGGTTCCTTCCCTACCTTTCAGGCGAGCGTACCCCGCACAATAATCCGCAGGCGAAAGGTGCATTTTGGGGGTTAACCCACCAGCACGGTCGGGCAGAGCTGGCGCGTGCCGTGCTGGAAGGCGTTGGGTTCGCACTTGCCGATGGCATGGACGTGCTGCACATGACCGGGCTGCGCCCCTCCAGCATCACCTTGATTGGCGGAGGTGCACGCAGCGCGTACTGGCGTCAAATGCTGGCGGATATCAGTGGACAGACGCTGGAATACCGCACCGGTGGCGATGTTGGTCCCGCGCTGGGGGCGGCACGGTTGGCCCAAAGCGCCGTGAATCCCGCTATCCCACTGGCCGATCTGTTACCCGAGCTGCCGCTTGAGCAGGTTCACCAGCCCGATGCCGCACAGCACGCCCGCTATACGCAGCAACGAGAAACGTTTCGAATGCTCTACCAGCAGTTGCACCCGTTGATGAATGATACCCATTAACTGACCCAACGCCGGATGTCGCAACGCCGCACCAACAGAGAGAGCAGCATGCTGCACACTACCGCGCAGAGAAAAACGTAAAAGATATCCAGTATTGGCCAGCCTTTCAGGGCCAGATCGCGAGTGCGAATAAAATGAATAATCAGGGCATGGAAGCCATAAATAGCCAGAGAATGGCGGGAGATCAGTGAGAATCCGGGCAAAGGTGCGCTTAATGCGGGAGCTTTGCACAGGATCATCAGGCACACCGCAGCAATAAACACCAACGGGTTGGCATAGAGGTAGAAGGTTTGAGTAAAGTTGTCGTTGGCTAACGTCTGCTGCGAGGTGCCCATCGCAATCAGCAGCACGCAGGCAACAAACAACGGCGCGGCACCCAGCGTAACCCAACGCGCAGGCGTTAACGTCCCTAAAGCGCGCCCCACCACCGCATACAGCAGGTAGTAAAACGTATCGCCCACAATATACGCATTGACCGGTAACAACGGGGTATGCCCTATCGTCAGTTCAGGCGTATTGGGATTGGCGACAACGGCCAGAATCAATACCACTACGGCAAGATAACGTCCTGATACTGGAGGAACCCGTATGAGCGGCGATAGCAGATAGATAACCAGAATGGCATAGACCACAGGTGATAAAAGACCGGCTTTTGCCAGAACAGCCGTAGCGCGTTGCCTGCATGAATAGGCGTCAGCAGCGCCATATACGCCAAGGCCACTGCGCTGTAAAACAGCAGGCAGAGGCCAATACGTAGCAGGTGCTTTTTTTCCGCCCGCCGCTCGCCAAAAAACAGGTAGCCGGAAATCATAAAGAACAGCGGAACACCCACCCGGCACGCGGAATTTAGCAAGTTTGCCACATCCCAATGGCGCTCTCCCGGCATGCCTGCCGCCGTAATGTAATAGGTGGTGCTATGAATCAACACCACCATCAGGCAGGCGACGGCGCGTAGATTATCGACCCAGCCAATCTTGTCCGACATGAGGCTCCCCTTTTGTTTTTAACAACATAAGGGTAGCCCCACTACGGGTATGCCTCAATGGCAGGGTTTCTGGAAATGCCGTTATGGCGATCGACTGACATCACAACACGAGTGAGTAAACGCGCGATGACTCACCCCATGAGTGATAGCCCTCTCCGGCATAGACAAATCCCACTTCTCATAGAATCCAACCAGATCGATAGCAACAAACCTTCAGAATAACCCGAGCGGTTTGTCGGAGTAACTCACCAACAAGCACTTGGTTTGCTGGTAGTGCTCCAGCATCATCTTGTGATTTTCACGGCCAATGCCTGACTGTTTATAGCCGCCAAAGGCCGCATGTGCCGGATAGGCATGGTAGCAGTTGGTCCACACGCGCCCCGCCTGAATACCGCGCCCCATACGGTAGGCGATGTTGCTGTTACGGCTCCACACCCCTGCGCCCAACCCATAATGGGTATCGTTAGCGATCTCCAGCGCATCATCCATGGTTTTAAACGTGGTAACCGCAAGCACCGGGCCAAAAATTTCCTCCTGGAACACGCGCATGCTGTTTTTTCCGAACAACACGGTCGGCTCCAGATAGTAGCCCTGCGTCAATGCGTCCGGCAACGCTTTACGCCGCCCGCCGGTCAGGATCCGTGCGCCTTCCTGCTTACCCACCTCAATATAATCAAGGATGGTTTTCAACTGGCCTTCTGATACCTGCGCCCCCATCATGGTCTGGCTGTCCAGTGGGTTACCAATGCGGATGGCTTCAACCCGTTTTATTGCTCGTTCCATAAAACGGTCGTAAATAGATTCCTGAATCAATGCTCGGCTTGGGCAGGTACACACTTCCCCCTGATTAAAAGCAAACAGCGTGAAACCTTCCAACACTTTGTCGAAGTAGCTGTCTTCTTTGTCCATCACGTCAGCAAAAAAGATATTAGGGGATTTCCCACCCAATTCCAGCGTCACGGGCACCACATTGCGCGCCGCATAGCTCATGATTTGCTGTCCGACCTCGGTGGAACCGGTAAACGCCACTTTCGCGATGCGCGGCGACGTCGCCAGATACTCACCAATCTCACTGCCAGAACCGTTCACCACGTTGACCACGCCCGGCGGCAATAAATCCTGAATCAGTTCCATCAGCATCAGCACAGAAAGCGGCGTCAATTTCGCCGGTTTAAGCACGATGCAGTTGCCTGCCGCCAGCGCCGGCGCCATTTTCCAGCAAGCCATCAGCAGGGGGAAATTCCATGGAATAATCTGCCCCACCACGCCCAGCGGTTCGTGAAAGTGGTAAGCGACCGTATCTTTATCGATCTCGCTGATCGCCCCTTCCTGCGCACGGGCACAGGCGGCAAAATAACGGAAATGGTCGATCGCCAGCGGCACGTCAGCCCCTATGGTTTCACGAATCGGTTTCCCGTTATCCCAAGTTTCCGCATACGCCAGCAGTTCCAGGTTCTCTTCCATGCGATCCGCAATCCGGTTCAGCAGTAAGGCACGATCCTGTACCGACATCGCCCCCCACTCCGCCTTGGCATTGTGGGCGGCATCCAGCGCATGATCGACATCACGCATGCCGGAGCTGGCGACTTCACACAGGGGTTGCCCGGTGACAGGCGTTAGGTTAACGAAATAGTCGCCACTGACCGGAGGCACCCAGGTACCACCAATAAAGTTGTCATAACGCTTTTTCAGATTGAGGGGATGAGCATAAGTGCCGGACGCGACCCGGTCTTCAGCGGTGTGATGTGCCATTGCGGTCTCCTGTTCTTCGCCGTAGGGTTACGCGGCCAGGCCGCGATGAAAACAGAGCCAATATGCAAAAAATTGCTAACATCAAGGACGGTCTACCAAGCGTATACACAAATCGGCTTTCCTGCCGCGCTGTTTAGCGACTCTTCGAGGAAACGCACACTTTGCCCCTCTTTTTGTGCCCTGGACCACAGGCAACACACCGCGTGCCACGATAAAACTCGCATCGCACCCGGTGGGGTGAAATAATGGCTTTCTACTCCAGAATGAACACCTTATGGGGATAAAACGTGGAAGAAGCGATCCCTGCGCTCGAGGGCGCATGCCAACGAACGGTACGCCATCAAGGCAGCCTGTCTCAGACCAAAGCTGACTGGCTGGCGGAAGAAGTGCCCGTCGCACTGGTATACAACGGCATTTCCCATGTGGTGATGATGGCTACGCCAAAAGACCTGGAAGCCTTCGCGTTAGGTTTTTCCCTGTCGGAAGGCATCATCACGTCACCACAAGAGATTTACGGCATGGACGTGCAGCCGGTCTGTAATGGTATTGAAGTCCAGATAGAACTCTCCACCCGCCGCTTTACCGGGCTGAAAGAGCGCCGCCGCGCGATGAACGGCCGCACTGGCTGCGGCGTCTGTGGTGTCGAACAGTTGGAAGAGATCGGTAAGCCGGTCGCACCGCTGCCCTTCACGCAAAGCTTCTCGCTGAATCACCTAGATGCTGGGCTAAAGCAGCTCAAAGACGTGCAGCACATCGGCCAATTGACCGGTTCTACCCATGCGGCAGCTTGGCTTTCCAGCGAAGGGACTATTTTGGGCGGCTGCGAAGATGTGGGTCGCCACGTGGCGCTCGATAAACTGCTGGGCGTGCGGGCTACGCGCCCCTGGCACTCGGGTGCCGTGTTGGTTTCCAGCCGTGCCAGCTATGAGATGGTGCAAAAAGCCGCGATGTGCGGCGTCGAGATCCTGTTTGCTGTCTCAGCGGCAACGTCGCTCGCCATTGATGTGGCTGAACGCTGCAATCTGACGCTGGCGGGCTTTTGCCGCCCAGGCCGGGCGACGGTTTATACCCATCCACAGCGCCTGCTCGACAGCGTATGAGGCCTGTGCGGATAGATTAATCTGTTTTTAGCTTAGGCAACAATGATATAACCGTTTGTTTTCCGGGGGTAAACGTGCGAACACCGTGTGATGGCGACGCGAATAATCGTTTTCAAGATCATTTAATTAACTATAATGAACCTCATGATTACGCGACGCTAACAAACGGTTGTTTGTTAACCACTACCGCTTGAAGCGTGCCGTACCTGACTATCACGCGCGCGCCACAACCAAGACCAAGCACGCTCGCGATTATTTAGTAGTACAACTATGGAGATGATAAATATGAGTTATTCACTGCCATCCCTGCCTTACGCTTATGACGCGCTGGAACCGCATTTCGACAAACAAACGATGGAAATCCATCACTCCAAGCACCACCAAGCTTACGTCAATAACGCTAACGCAGCGCTGGAAAGTCTGCCGGAATTCGCTAGCCTCTCCGCAGAAGAGCTGATCGCCAAACTGGATAAAGTACCGGCCGAGAAAAAAGCGGTACTGCGTAACAACGCCGGCGGCCATGCTAACCACAGCCTGTTCTGGAAAGGCCTGAAACTCGGCACCACGCTGGGCGGTGCCCTGAAAGCGGCTATCGAACGCGATTTCGGCAGCGTTGATGCTTTCAAAGAAAAATTTGAGCAAGCTGCTGCTACCCGTTTCGGCTCTGGCTGGGCGTGGCTGGTATTGAAAGAAGACGGCAAGCTGGCTGTGGTTTCTACCGCTAACCAGGATAGCCCGCTGATGGGTGAAGCGGTATCTGGCGCATCCGGTTACCCGATCGTCGCGCTTGACGTGTGGGAACACGCTTACTACCTGAAATATCAAAACCGTCGCCCGGATTACATCAAAGCATTCTGGAACGTGGTGAACTGGGACGAAGCGGCTGCGCGTTTTGCTGCTGCCAAATAATTTGTCCTGACGACATAAACGCATAAAACCGAAATAACATTTTGTTATTTCGGTTTTTTTTACTTTTCACTCGCTGACTCGATTCATCTTTCTTACATTTAAACAATTAAAAAATTTTTTAAAGGCGCGTTTTTCATTTATGCTGCCGGGGTTAATTCGCCGAAATCACGCTGTGTTTTGTGCTGCCTCCTTTGCGGCACACGCTGCCTTGTACCCGGATTATGGCGATTAACACCGCATCAGATGGCAGTCCCTGCTGTCTGAAGTAGGCAGTCTATCCCACCCGGATTTTTACCATGGGAAGGTGAATACGGTTTGTACGGTGCAATACGGTACATAGCCATACGCTGACACGGAGCTTGTCTTTCTTTCCTGACGTGCCTTCAGTCTGACACCTCATCGCACAGCGAGAGCTTGTGCGCTCCCCGGATAGACGCCATTGTTTGGCTTCACACACAGTGGAAAACAGAATGGCTATCAAGTTTGAAAATATCAACGTCGGTAAGAAATTAGGGCTGGGGTTCTTTTTAGTATTGCTGTTAACCGCGCTGATTGCCGGCGCGGGAATTAACTACATTGAGTCGTTACAAGAGAGTATTCAAAAAGTTAATTTGAGTAATCAGATTAATTCCGAAGTTAATCAGGCGAAGTATTACCGTGCCCGCTTTGGTGCCAATTACGATCTGGATGACATCAAACAAAACAGTATTCATATCGACAACATCAATACACTGGTCGCCCAGGCCAAGACGCTAAGCTGGTCTGCTCAGGATAGCAAAACGCTCGATAGCATCACGACCACGATCAACAGCTACAAGCAGCAGCGCCAAAACTATCTGGATGCTGTTACCACCAAAGATAATGTCAGAAAAAGCTGGAGCCTGGACGGCACCGATCAGGTAATGAGCAAGCTTGACGACCAACTACGCGCGATGGGCGATAGCCAATCACAGCAACTGCTGCTGGCCGATTTCAAAACCAAACTGATGACAGTGCGCTTCCATCTGGACAATTTGCTGCTGGAACGCACCAAGGCAGCAGAAGAAACGCTGACCGACGCCATCAATGAAGCGCAGACAGCATTGACTTTCCTGAGCCAGAGCCTTTCCGTCGAGCAGAAGGAAACACTGGACCCGGTTCTGAGCACCATGAACCATTATGAGGAACAGGTGCTCTCTTACATGCCGGCTTATCAGAAGGAGATAGAGAGCGTCACGCAGATGAACGACATCGCCGTAGCGCTGAGCGATCGCATCACCGAGCTACTGAACGCACAGTTGCAGCAAACCGACCACAACGTGCGCACCTCAGAAATCCAGTTGACCGTGACAGCCTTGATCACCCTGCTGGCGGGTCTGCTGATCGCCTGGTTTATTTCACGACAAATCACCGCGCCGCTCAACCATACGCTGACCATTGCCGAACGCATTGCCACCGGGGATCTGACCATGAACATGTCGACCTCGCGCCGTGACGAACTGGGTCAGTTGTTGAACGCCATGGCAAAAATGAACGACAATCTGCACCACATGATTGATGATATCCGCGTTGGCGTTGGTCAAATCTCTACCGCTGCCAGCGAGATCGTCGCCGGTAATACCGATCTCTCTTCTCGCACCGAACAGCAAGCGGCAGCCGTTGAGCAAACAGCGGCCAGCATGGAGCAACTGACCGCCACCGTGAAGCAGAATGCGGATAACGCCAACCATGCCAACAAATTGGTGGTGAATGCTTCGCAAACCGCCAAACAGGGTGGCGAGCAGGTAGGCCATGTGGTGCAAACCATGGTGGATATCGAACAGAGCTCCAAGCGTATTGCTGAAATCACTTCTGTTATCAACGGCATTGCCTTCCAGACCAACATTCTGGCGCTGAATGCCGCGGTCGAAGCAGCGCGCGCTGGGGAACAAGGGCGTGGTTTTGCCGTGGTGGCTGGCGAAGTGCGCAATCTGGCACAGCGCAGCTCTCAAGCCGCCAAAGAGATCGAAGGGCTTATCAGTGAGTCCGTCACGCAAATCAGTCAAGGCGCCAATCTGGTCACTAACGCGGGCAAGACCATGGATAACATCGTGAAATCGGTGACGCAAGTACACGATATCATGGGCGAAATTGCCACCGCGTCTGAAGAACAGAGCCGTGGTATTGCTCAGGTCAGCCAGGCGATTGCAGAAATGGATGGCACCACGCAGCAGAACGCCGCGTTGGTAGAGCAATCCGCCGCCGCCGCTAACTCACTGGAAGAGCAAACGCAGGTGTTAACGGAGGCGGTATCGGTATTTCGCCTTACACAAACCGCAGACGGAGCGACCCCCGCCCTCGGCTATGGCGAACGCCCGGCACAGCTCAACTATCAGCGGTAAAAACCCGAGGTAAGTATCAACCGACCAGAAATAAGGTTGATATTACATTCTGCGTCGTAAAAATTCCGCGTCGTAAAAAAACGGGCGGTGCGCTATCAAAAACGCACCGCCCGTCGACATTCGGAACTGCAAAACCTAGAAGGCTTTCTTAAGGCTAATCTGCGAGATTAATGCCGTCAGAGAAAGCACCAGCGTGGAACGCACCACCTGCTGATAACGCTGCTGCTGCATTGGGATCAGCAAGGGATCGGTTGGCTCCCCCCCCATTGGCCGTTCGGGAGGATGCGGCAACCCGGTGACACAGTGCAGCTCTGTAATCGGCCCGAGAATTTCATCATCGGTAAAGCGATAGTCGTTTTCGTCGTGGAATAGCTCTTCCCCTAACGCCATCACCAACTCGGCATCTTCATACTCTTTACGGCTGATCATACCCAGACCGTAAATCAGCTTTAAACGCACCGAGAGATCCCCTAACGGACCGCTGCTGGTCATTAGCGGCTCTACCGCGTATTTCACCGCATAATCGTCTTTACGGAAGATTTGCAGCATGAGAATACTCGCGGCTTCAGCCAACAGCTCAACCGCTTTCAGCATAAAGCTGCGCACCGTTTTCGCCGCATTGAGGGATTCCAGCACGCGATTCTCAAAGGCTTGAGTTTCTTCCATCATAACGTCCCTGCCGAACGGCGCAAATTATTGCATGGCGTTATACACACTCACTGCTTGCTCCACAACCTTACTCTGCGCATCCAGACCAGAAATTTGCGCCAACGCAGCCTGTGGCCCCAGGCTATCCAACAGCGCCGCCAGTTCCTGCGCCTGCGGGTCCTGCTCGCTGCGGTAATGCATAGCCGCCGCGATACCGATAATCAGGTTGTCATTGGGCAATTGGTATTCCAGTGTGCCCAGCAGCGGTTTGATCAGGCGATCGCCTGCGCTGAGTTTACGCAGTGGCTGACGCCCAACCCGCTCAACATCGTCATGCAGATAAGGATTTTCGAAGCGGCTTAAAATCTTGTTGATGTAGGCAGCATGTTTCTTGGCATCAAAACCGTAACGCTTAATCAGCACAGCCCCGCTCTCTTCCATCGCTCCACGCACGACAGCGCGCACCTCGGTATCCAAAATAGCATCGCGGATCGTCTGATGACGAGCCTGCTGCCCAAGATACGCAGTAATGGCATGGCCAGTATTGAGTGTAAACAGCTTACGTTCAACGAATGCCATCAGATTATCGGTTAACTCCATACCTGCAATCTGCGGGAGCGGCCCGACAAATTGGGTTTGGTCGACAATCCATTCACTGAAGGTTTCTACCGTCACGGCCAACGGGTCATCCTGGCTCGCTTCCACCGGTGGCACAATGCGGTCTACCGCCGAATCAACAAAACCTACGTGCGCGTTGACCCATGCCTGCTCGTTCTCCGGCAAATGCTTCCACACGTGCTGTTTTAACTGCGTGGTACCGCGCACCATATTTTCACAAGCAATGATATTCAGTGGGCGCGTATTGCCCTGCGCATGGCGCTTTACCAACCCCTGAGCAATGGCACCCGCGATTTTTTCGAGAATTTGCGGCCCTACCGCCGTCGTCACCACATCGGCCTCGGCAATCAGCGCCACGGCTTCCGGGCTCGCACTATGCACCGCGCTGACGTTGCTGACCGTTTCCAACTGCGTCTGCTCGCCGACCACTTTCACCTGATACTGCTTACGGCTGTTGATGGCATCCAGCAGCGGCTGGTTCACATCTGCAAAGGTGAGTTCGATGTTGGCATCTGCCAGCAGTTTTCCGATAAACCCGCGTCCGATATTTCCGGCACCAAAATGTAAAGCTTTCATCATGCGTTAACCTTTAAAAACGATGGCAAAAAAAGAGGCCGCCCGAAGGCGGCGCTGCCGATGTATCAGGCACTCTTTTTCTCGGAGAGCAGGTCCAGCACGTCCTGCACATCCTGGGTCTGCGCCAAACGAGCAATCACGGTGTCATCGTCCAGCGCATTGGTCAGGCGGGTGATCACCGCAATATGTTCGTTATTACGCGCTGCGATACCGATCACCAATTTTGCGACGTCATCTTCATCCTCACCGAAGCGCACCCCCTGCGGATATTGGCAGAAGACGATGCCGGTTTTCAGCACACGATCTTTGGCTTCAATGGTGCCATGCGGCACGGCGATAGATTCGCCCAGATAGGTCGAGGTCAGCTTTTCACGCGCCAGCATCGCATCCACATATTCCGGCTCGACATAGCCACCTTTCACCAGTTGCTCACCGGCAAAGCGAATCGCCTGCTCTTTATCGCTCGCCTGCAAGTTCAGGAATACGTTAGCCGCGCCCAGTTGGAACAAGGTGGCGGCTTGCGGCTCAGCAACCGGTGCAGCAGCAGAGCTGCCACCCGCCGGCTGAGCGGCGGCCAGGCGACTCACCAAATCGCTGTACAACTGGCTGTCGAGGAAGTTGGTCAGCGAGATATGCTGCGCTTGTGGCGCATGGCGCAGGGCGCGTTCGGTCAAATCACGGTGCGTAATCACCAGATCGACATCCTCAGGCAAGCTGTTGATGGCGCTATTGGTGACAGATATTTGCGTCAGCCCGGCATCCTGCACTTTCTTGCGCAATACGCCCGCGCCCATGGCGCTGGAGCCCATGCCAGCATCACAAGCCACGATGATTTTGCGCACGGTGCTCAGATCGCCGCTGATACCGGTGGGTACTGAACCACCTTTGGAAGCCGCTTTCATCTCTTGCACACGGCGTGTGGCTTCATCCAGATCGTCACCCTCTTTTACCTTGGTGCTTTTCAGCAGGATCGCTGACAGCACAAAGGAGACGGCAAACGCAGCAGCAATCGCCACGATATTGGCAAAATATGCCCCTTTCGGCGTCATTGCCAACACGGCCAGAATAGAGCCCGGAGAAGCCGGAGCCGCCAGGCCACCGCCCAGCAGAGTCAGCGTGAACACCCCAGTCATGCCGCCCAGAATCACCGCAATCAGCAGGCGCGGGTTCATCAGCACATACGGGAAATAGATTTCGTGAATACCACCCAGGAAGTGGATGATGGCCGCGCCCGGCGCGGACACTTTGGCATTACCGCGACCAAAGAACATGTACGCCATCAGCACACCCATCCCCGGACCGGGGTTGGCTTCAATCAGGAAGAAAATGGATTTGCCTACTTCCGACGCCTGTTGGATACCCAGCGGCGAGAAGATACCGTGGTTAATGGCGTTGTTCAGGAACAGGATTTTTGCGGGTTCAACGAAGATAGAGGTGAGCGGCAGCAGGTTATTCTGCACCATCAAATCTACACCCGCAGCCAAACCTTTAGATAAAAACGCCACCAACGGGCCAATCGCCAAAAACGCCAGAATAGCCAACAACATGCCAATGATACCGGCAGAGAAGTTGTTCACCAGCATTTCAAAGCCGCTTTTGACCTTGCCATCAACGATGCGGTCAAAACGTTTAATGGTCCATCCGCCCAACGGACCAACAATCATCGCGCCGAGGAACATCGGCATATCAACACCGACGATCACCCCCATCGTGGTGATGGCACCGACCACGCCACCGCGATCGCCCGCCACCAAACGGCCACCGGTGTAACCGATAAGCAGCGGCAGCAGATAGGTGATCATCGGCCCCACCAGCTTGGCAAGTGTCGCATTCGGCAACCAACCGGTTGGAATGAACAACATGGTAATCAGGCCCCAGGCGATAAACGCCCCGATATTGGGCATTACCATGTTGCTCAGGAAGCGGCCAAAATTCTGAACTTTGACCTTGGTATCTGCTGTGAGCATAAAAACACACCCCTATTCAAACGCGCGATCGCAAGCGCGTGTGGTCATTATCGTGAGACGGTGTGACTGCCTTCCGTCGGTAGAGATCGTGCGGACTCTAGCACGTCGGTTTGATACCGCAACCTCACGGCCATATGTGACAAACGTCACACATAATCCCCACATCATTGCTACATTTTAGTGACTGAGTTCACATAAAATCACCGAATGCGGTCAATTCGACGCATCATCATCCGCATCAACGGCAGCACAATGTGACCTTAATCACATTACAGCGCCGTGATTTTGTTCTTGTTATGTGACTCAAATCACTAAATATCATCACCACCTCGCGTTATTGCCCTATAGCGATGGTTTCAACAACGGTAAAAGCGGTGGTAATCCGTTCATCAAGTCGCGCTGCTGTGTTGCCAGAGGCGTAATCAGCGCGTTGTAGCGCACCGCCTGCTGCGCCGTTTCAAACTGCACCTGATTTCCCACAAAAGTGACCTGCTTGCCCTGAGCCGCAAGGAAGTCACCCACTTGCGCCAACTGCTGTGCCAGCGTGGTGGCGGTCGGCACCACGTTCCCTAATGCCGCCGCCGGTTGGGCAACCACTTGCGAGTAAACGCGCTCATACAGCACTTGCACCTCTTGCGGCTGATTCAGATTACGGCGGGCGGAATCTGCCTGGGTTTTTGCCGCCTGCACCTGCTGCCCCAGCAGGTTTATCGCGCCGACAGCGCTACGCACACCGTCACGTTGCGTCAAATAATCCTGTGGCACACGAATCTGAGAAACGTGCTCCAATAACGGTTTGAGGCTCACCGCCAGGCTTTGCCGCAACTGCTGGGAAAAGGTGGTTAAGACGGCGTAATCATTGGCAAAAGGACCTAACCGTTTTTTCTGATCGTCACTCAGTGCAGGCGGCACGCTACCCGGTTGCGATGGCACACTTTGCAATACCGCGATAAACGCTTTGCGCTGATCCGCTTCGCTATCACCACAGGCCGCCAGTTGGAACACCATACCCAACGCCAGCACCAGCAATAGCCAGCGCGAACGCCACCCCATTGTTATCGTCATGCCATACTCCTTATGCACGTCTTATCCGGTGTAGAAGCGGACCACATTGCTCCGCCTTATCCCTAAGCATAGTCGAATCAGCGCGATACCCTCGTTTTTCTGCCAAGCCAGCGGGATACAGAGGATGTGATGGTCAGACAACAGTGCCCTGCTGCAAAATTGAGCAACGCACCCATAACGGTGCAACACCACAGCGCAAAACACCTCTATGGCAGGATTCACTCTATTTCCCGCTGTTTTACAGCGTAATTCAGCAAAAACATCACTCATACCCCAAAATGCAGAGATAAAATCTGCCATTTTTTGCTATTGCGCTGGCGTGATTCTTGCTCAGTGGATATATCCCATCACGACGCAGGAAAGACAGACGATGACACCCGCATTCCATCTTCGCGATCAAAACCCTCTTGGCGATCAAAACGGTTTTCGTTGCGCATCGCGCATTCAGGAACTGGCGCAACACAGTCAGCTGCTGACGGATTGGGCACTGCGCTATGATCAGATCTCTCACGGGCGGTTTGAAGGTAGCCTCAAAGAGGCCTGGCTGGACGGCGTTCAGTTCTACCAAGAGCAACTGTCACAATCGGTGTTTCAACGCGGCCAGGGCCGCACGGGCACGCTCTGCCTCGGGGTGTTTAATGCGCTGTCAGGAGAAGCGCGTTGGATGGGAAACAGCCTGACGCCGCAGGACATTACCTGGTCCTACGACGGCGGCGAGCTGATGCTGCAAACGCCGGAAACCTCTTCGCTGCTGGTATTGAGCATTCCTCTGACGCTGTTATCGGATATCACCGATGAACTGCCGCACCGGGTCTACGCCATTCATCACGATGGCCTTGCCAATCGGCTGCGCGAACACATTCTGGCCATGTTGCACAGCGTGATGGAGCACCCGCTGCAATTTGCGCAACGGCAGGCACGGTTGCAATTTCTCAGCGATATCCGCGAGCTTGCCTTTGCCTTTTTCACTGCCGTCGGCACGCAGACCATCAGCGTGCGCCCTTCTCTGCAAAAGGCGCAACGCGTGGTCACCAAAGCACAGGATGCGCTGATGGCTCATCGCGATCTCCCGCTGACCATGGATGAGTTGTGCCAACTGACCCACACCTCACGGCGCACCCTGCAAAACTGTTTTGAAACGGTCACCGGCCAAAGCCCGGCAGTATTCCTGAAAAACATGCGGCTCAACGGGGTAAAACGCATGCTGGTGATGGAAGGGGAGTACGCGCAGATCAGCGAAATCGCCTCCAAGTGGGGCTTCTGGCATCTGTCGCAGTTTACCGCCGACTACAAACGCCTGTTTGGTGAACTGCCTTCTCACACGCGGCGAGCGGTCCATCATTTGATCTGAATGTGATGACTATTCGTCACATTCAGGTTTGCCAGATTTCGATAACGCACACGCCAGAACCCTTCATAGACTGACCATGAACCATCACGCAGGGGAACGGAACATGGCACAGCAATCTTCATCAGCGCACGCGCTACCCCAGACGGCATTGCCGCAGGGGAATCAACTCCAAAAAGGCAGCCTTGGCCTTTGGTCGATCATCTTTTTTGTTATTGCCGCCGCATCGCCCTTAACCGGCGTCGTCGGAGGTTTGCCCGTGGCCTTTATGGCAGGCAACGGCGCGGGTGTGCCCGGTGTTTATGTTCTGGCGGGTGCACTGTTGCTTATTTTCAGCTTTGGTTTTATCGCCATGAGCCGTTATGTGGTAAACGCTGGCGCGTTCTACGCCTACATTGCACAAGGCTTGGGCACCCACAGCGGCATCGCCGGGCTCGGCATCGCACTGTTAGCCTACACCGCCATTCAGCTTGCGGTCACCGCCATGTTTGGCTTTTTCTTCGCGCAGTTCGTGCAGATGCACACCAGTATTGCCGCACCCTGGTGGCTGTTCTCACTGCTGATGCAAGCAGCGGTCGTCGCGCTCGGCATTGCCAAGGTGGAGTTGGGCGGCAAAGTGCTCGGGGTATTGATGCTGATGGAAGTGGGCATTGTGCTGCTGGTTGATGCCGCCATTGTTACCCAGCCTATTGCTTTTGATATCAGCGCGTTTACCCCTTCTACCGTGTTTCATGGCGATGTGGGCATTGCGATGATCTTCGCCATTTGCTCTTTCGTCGGCTTCGAAGCGACCGCTATCTACTCGGAAGAGTGTCGGCAACCGGCCAAGATAATCCCCCGCGCCACGCTGCTCGCCGTGGTGCTGATCACCAGCTTTTTCGCCCTCTCCGGCTGGGCATTTGTGCAATATGCGGGCGCAGCTCACGTTGCCGACCTTGCCGCCAAAGACCCCGGGATGTTTGTGTTTACCGTCACCGAACAGGTGCTTGGCCCGTGGGCTATACAGGTGATGTCAATATTGCTGATCACCAGCCTGTTTGCGGCAACGCAGGCGTTCCATAACACGCTGTCTCGCTATCTGTTTGCCATTAGCCGTGATGGTTTGCTGTGGTCGAAAATGGCAAAAACCCACCGCGCGCACCAGACACCCTATATCGCCAGCCTGGTGCAGGGCGCGTTTATGCTGTGCGCCACCGCGCTGTTCGCCCTGGCGCAGTTAGACCCGATGGCGAACGTTTTCTCCTGGGCTTCCGCCTTGGGCAGCATGTCGATTCTGGTGCTGCAATTCAGCGTCTCGCTCGCCGTTCTCGCCTACTTCCAGCGTAACCCTTCACTGCCGGTATCACGCTGGAGCCGCCTTATCGCACCAGCCCTCTCTGCCCTCGGCATGCTGGCAACGCTGGCGTTAGTGGTCAATAACCTCGACGTACTGAGCGGCTCTTCTTCACCGGTGGTGTCATCGCTGCCCTATCTGGTGCTGATGGTGGCATTTGCCGGGTTTATGAGTGCGCACTTCCTGCGTCGATTGAGCCCCGAGCGCTATTCACGCATCGGCCAGATGGTCGAAACCCTTTAACGCCACGCAGATTCGTCCGTTGCCGCTCCGGCGGCAACGGCTCACCGTCATCTGATTTTATGGAGCACACCTAATGACAACACCCTATAACCACACCGATTACCGTTTTTGGCACCCAATGGCACACCCGAATGACTGGGCGGAACGCGAACCGCTGCGCATCGTAAAAGGCGACGGGCTTTACATCTGGGATGATAAAGGGCGCAAAATGCTCGATGGCTTCGCCGGGCTGTGGTGCGTCAACGTCGGCCACAATCGCCCGGAAGTCAAAGCCGCTATCACCAAACAGATGGATGAACTGGCTTACTACCAACTGTTTGACGGCGTCAGCCACCCGATGGCAGAAGCGCTGTCTAATCGCCTCATCCAAATGACACAGCAAGAAGATATGCGACGGGTGCTGTACGGCATGGGCGGCTCAGACGGTGTGGAAACCGCCCTCAAGGTGGCGCGTCAGTACTGGATTTTGCAAGGCAAGCCGCAGCGCACACGTTTTATCTCGCTAAAGAATGCCTATCACGGCGTACACATGGGTGGCACCTCAGTGTCTGGCCTGCCGATTTACCGTCTTAACTATGGCCCAATGCTGGAAGGCTGCACGCAGATCGAATCGCCCTGGCTGTATCGCAACCCGTGGAACTGCGATGACCCCGATACGTTAGGGAAATTGGTCGCCGAACAGCTTGAACGTGAAATTCTGTATTACGGCCCAGATACCGTCGCCGCCTTTATCGCTGAGCCCGTACAGGGCGCAGGCGGTGTGATTGTGCCACCCGCTAACTTCTGGCCGCTGGTGCGCGAGATCTGTGATAAATACGGCGTACTGCTGATCGCCGATGAGGTGGTCACCGGCTTTGGCCGCAGCGGGGCGATGTTTGGTTCACGCGGTTGGGGCGTAAAACCAGACATTATGGTGCTTGCCAAAGCCCTTACCGCCGGCTATGTGCCGCTGTCGGCGACCGTGCTCAATCAGCGTATCGAAGCGGCCTATCTGGACAACCGCGATGCACGTGGGTTATTGATGACGGGCTTTACCTATGGTGGTCACCCGCTGGCTTGCGCCGCCGGGCTGGCGGTGTTGGATATTGTTGAGCGAGAAAATCTGCCCGCCAATGCCGCACATCAGGGGGAATATTTGTTAGGTCAGTTGCTGCCGTTTGAGTCACGCTTCCGCTCCGTAGGCAACGTGCGGGGTAAAGGGCTGATGCTAGCGCTGGATCTGGTGGAGGACAAAGCGAGCAAGCGTTCATTAGCGCCGGATAACGGCCTGGCATTTCGCATTGCAGAAGCGGCACGTAACGCG
Organism: Candidatus Symbiopectobacterium sp. NZEC135; assembly: GCF_025962695.1. Classification (NCBI taxonomy): domain Bacteria; kingdom Pseudomonadati; phylum Pseudomonadota; class Gammaproteobacteria; order Enterobacterales; family Enterobacteriaceae; genus Symbiopectobacterium; species Candidatus Symbiopectobacterium sp. NZEC135. The sequence goes on from NZ_JAGFPF010000058.1 coordinate 20,624, forward strand.
GGGGCGGTGGTGCGCCCGGTCGGGCCAAAACTGGTGTTGGCACCACCGTTAACCATCGATAAAGCAGGCTGCGATACGCTGGTGCTGGCACTGCAAACGGCGTTTGAGAAGGAAGATAGATAGCGCGTTACGTAGAATATATACAGCGCCTGATTAAGTCAGGCGCTTCGCTTAGGCACTGGCAAGTACTGAGAACTGAAAACCCGTGGCATGAACGACACGGCGGAGAGTCTTCAACGTTGGATTGCCTGTCGCAGAGAGAGTGCGGTATAACGATTCACGTGAGACACCGGCTTTCTGAGCAACCATAGCCATTCCTCCTCTGGCTTCAACCACATGGCGCAGCGCAAGTAAAAAGGCTTCCTGACCGCCATCTTCATCCATATCAAGAAATGCCTGATGCAAATAGGCCTGAGCAAAGGCCGGATCGTCTCGGAGAGCATCCACCATGACATCGTCATATAAACGTTCTTTAGCCATACATCGCCTCTTTAAAGCCATTTATTTGCTCCGTGGAGTGGTCTTAACTTTCTGAAAATTTCCCAAAACTTCGTACAGAAATTTTTTAAAATTATTCCTCGGGGGTCTACTGCTTGAATTTAACACGCATAAATTAAACCCCTTGCGCTCCCTCAACGATAAAGCTATCGTCTACCAGCAACTGCAAAATCAGGTGCCAGGATTAGCCTCTTGAATAACATCACTGACGACACAAGCGCGCTTGCGTTTTGTATGAATTATAGATAACTCGTCATGCTCAGGAGGCTGCCTTATGGCTACAACCCCGACCCAGACTTACTCGTTACTCAATACGCCGTTTAGCGCCACCACGGATTTTACCGTTTTAGCCGATCACTGTGAGCGCTTCGCTGATACGTTGATAGAAAGCGACGCTCCCGCGCTCAAGTTGGCGCTATGTGGACGGCTTGCAGCTTGTCTTGCGTTGCTAAAATCCACGCTGAATGCACCGGTTCCACCGCATTTAATCGAAAGTCTCACCGTCGATAGCGTCCCTGCCACACGTTCTTATTTTGAGCCGGATACAGAATCACTCTGCGATTACTGCATAACGTTGGCACAGTTAGTGACGCAGCGATCGCTATCGTTAGAAGAGGAACGGACGTTGATTGGGTTGCTGGCGGAACTGATCTGGCTTTTTTGCGCAGAACTCAAAGCCCCGCGTTGGGTGCGGACGGAGAACGGTGTGGAGAGTATCGGGATAAACAGCAGAGAGAGTCGGTTACCGAGATAATGTCTGTTCCCCTCCACTTATGCGGAGGGGAACAAAAACCACTGGCCTAAAAGCGCTTACTGCAATACGGAAATATCCGCCACTTTCAGGAACAGGTTACGCAGTTGATTAAGCAGCGTCAGACGGTTCAGGCGCACGCGTTCGTCTTCTGCGTTAACCATCACCTTATCGAAGAAGTTATCAACCGGTTCACGCAGTTCGGCCAGTTCCGCCAACGCGTCCTGATAACGCCCTTCAGCGAACCACGGTGCCAGCTTGCTTTCCAACGCGATAACATAGGTGGCCAGTTGCACTTCCTCTTTCTCTTTGAGCAGAGCAGCATCAACGTTGGCGTTCAGCGTATCCGTGGCTTTCGCCAGAATGTTAGACACACGCTTGTTGGCCGCAGCCAGCGCGGTGGCAGCCTCCAGCGAACGGAAGTGGCTCACCGCTTTCACGCGGGCATCAAAATCTGCCGGGCGAGTCGGGCGACGGGCCAGTACCGCCTGAATGGTGTCCACGCTATGACCTTCTTCCTGATACCAGGCGCGGAAACGGCCCAGCATGAATTCGATCACGTCATCGACCACGTTAGCGTTGGTCAGCTTGTCGCCATACAGACGTACCGCTTCTTCCGTTAGCGTTTGCAGATCGAGCGGCAGCTGTTTCTCAACGATAATACGCAGCACACCCAGCGCAGCACGGCGCAGCGCGAACGGGTCTTTATCCCCTTTCGGGTGTTGACCGATACCGAAAATACCCGCCAGCGAGTCCATCTTGTCAGCGATCGCCAATGCGCAGGCAACGCCTGATGCAGGCAGTGCATCCCCGGCAAAACGCGGCTGATACTGTTCGTTCAGGGCAACGGCAACGTCTTCGGCTTCGCCGTCGTGACGCGCGTAGTGCATCCCCATTACGCCCTGGGTGTCGGTAAATTCGAACACCATGTTGGTCATCAGGTCGCACTTGGAGAGCAAACCGGCGCGTTTTGCGTGTTCAACATCGGCGCCAATCTTCTCAGCCACCCAACCCGCCAAGGCCTGAATGCGATCGGTCTTGTCGCGCAGCGTACCCAACTGCTGTTGGAACAGCACGGTTTGCAGACGCGGCAGATGATCTTCCAGACGTTTTTTACGGTCGGTGTTAAAGAAGAACTCGGCATCCGCCAGACGTGGGCGCACCACTTTCTCGTTACCCGAAATAATCTGCTGCGGATCTTTGGATTCAATGTTGGCAACAAAGATGAAATTCGGTAGCAGCTTTCCGGCGTTGTCATACACCGGGAAATATTTCTGGTCGCCCTTCATGGTGTAAACCAGCGCTTCAGCAGGCACTGCCAGGAATTTCTCTTCAAAGCGCGCGGTCAGCACCACCGGCCATTCCACCAGCGAGGCCACTTCTTCCAGCAGGCTTTCGCTCAGGTCGGCATTACCCCCAATCTGACGTGCAGCCGCTTGCGCATCGGCTTTGATCAACGCCTTACGCGCTTCATAATCGGCGATAACCTTGCCGCGCTCCAGCAGGATGCTCGGGTATTGGTCAGCGTTATCGATGGTGAATTCGGGTTCGCCCATAAAGCGATGGCCGCGCACGGTGCGAGCGGATTCAATGCCCAGCACCTGACCGGGGATCAGTTCATCACCCAGCAGCATCGTTACCGTATGCACCGGACGCACAAACTGCGTCTCTTTATCACCCCAGTGCATCAGTTTCGGGATCGGCAGTTTCGCCAGCGCGTTAGCGACCATATCCGCCAGCAACGCCTGCGCGCTGCCGCCTTTCACCTGCGCGCGATACAGCAGCCACTCGCCTTTGTCCGTCGTCAAACGTTCTGCCTGATCGACAGTGATACCGCAACCGCGCGCCCAGCCTTCAGCCGCTTTGGTTGGTTTGCCCTCAGCGTCATACGCCTGAGCAATCGCCGGGCCACGTTTTTCGACTTCACGATCCGGCTGTGCGGCACTCAGTTGCGCCACTTTCAACGCCAAACGACGCGGCGCGGCAAACCAGCTCACGTCGCCGTGTGTCAGTCCGGCATTATCCAATTCAGTGGTGAAGTTGGCGGCAAAGGACTCCGCCAGAGAACGCAGCGCCTTTGGCGGCAGCTCTTCCGTGCCGATTTCCACCAGAAAAGTCTTGTCAGTCATCGCTGTTAGCTCTCTTTCTTGTTACACATCGGGAAGCCCAGCGCTTCACGGGAAGCGTAGTAGGCTTCGGCCACCGCTTTGGTCAGCGTGCGAATGCGCAGGATGTAGCGCTGACGTTCGGTAACGGAAATGGCTTTGCGCGCGTCCAGCAGGTTAAAGCTGTGCGCCGCTTTCAGAATACGCTCGTAGGCAGGCAGCGGCAGCGGCTTTTCCAGCGCCAGCAGCTGTTGCGCTTCTTTCTCGTACTGCTCAAAGCAGGTAAACAGGAAATCGACGTCGGCGTATTCGAAGTTATAGGTGGACTGTTCCACTTCGTTTTGGTGGAACACGTCACCGTAGGTGGTTTTACCCAGCGGACCATCGCTCCACACCAGGTCATAGACGCTGTCTACGCCCTGAATGTACATGGCCAGACGCTCCAGACCGTAAGTGATCTCGCCGGTCACCGGCTTGCACTCAAGACCGCCCACCTGCTGGAAGTAGGTAAACTGCGTGACTTCCATACCGTTCAACCACACTTCCCAGCCCAGCCCCCAGGCACCCAGCGTCGGGTTCTCCCAGTTATCTTCCACGAAACGAATATCGTGGATGGTTGGGTCCAGCCCCAGCGCTTTCAGCGAACCGAGATACAGTTCCTGAATGTTGTCCGGTGACGGCTTGATGATGACCTGAAACTGATAATAGTGTTGCAGGCGGTTCGGGTTTTCCCCATAGCGACCGTCGGTAGGACGACGCGACGGCTGTACATAGGCAGCAGCAATAGGCTCTGGCCCCAGCGCGCGCAGACAGGTCATCGGATGAGAGGTGCCAGCGCCGACTTCCATATCCAAAGGTTGGACAATGGTGCAGCCTTGGCGAGCCCAGTAATCCTGCAACGTCAGGATCAGGCCCTGGAAGGTCTTGGTATCAAACTTTTGCATGTCAGATTCACGCGATACATGTGGATTTATATGGAATGGGCCAGTATACCCTCTGAGTGCAAGATATACAGCCAGAATGCTGCAACAACTTCACTTCAGCGGCACTTTATTGATGTTGAGGTCAGTTTCGCACGGCGCGGTCCATGACGGGCCGCGCCCATCGGCTCAGGCGGTGAATACCGTTTGCAGCATTTTCAGGCTCAGCACCAGCAGCAATGCAGCAAAGATCTTTTTCAGGGTAGCCACCGGCAAACGATGCGCCAAACGCGCACCAAACGGCGCGGTAAAGAAGCTCACCGCCGAAATCAGCAGCACGGCAGGTACGGAGACATAGCCCAACGTGTAGGCAGGCATCCCCGCCGTGGACCAGCCGTTAATCATATAACCCAGTGCCCCCGCCAGCGCGATAGGCAGCCCCACCGCCGCCGACGTGCCAATCGCCTGCTGAATGCGCACATTACACCAGGTCAGAAACGGCACGGTGAGCGATCCTCCGCCAATCGCCACCAGCGCGGAAATACCGCCGATAATCAGCCCCGCCAGCGACACCCCCGCCACGCCCGGCAGTTGGCGCTGCGCTTTCGGTTTGATGTTGAGCACCATCTGCAATGAAACATAGGCCATAAAGCAGGAAAAGAAGATAGCCAACGCCCGTGTAGGCAGCAGCGTCGCCAACCAGGTAGCGGCAAAGGTTCCAATAAGGATAGCAGGCGTAATACGCAGCACCACGGGCCATAGTACCGCCTGATGTTGGTGATGGGTGCGCAAGCTGGAGATCGCGGTAATGACAATCGCCGCCATTGAGGTGCCCAGCGCCAGATGCACCAGATGCTCACCTTGTACACCCTGTGCAGCAAACAGTGCCGTTAAAATCGGCACCATGATACCGCCACCGCCAATCCCCAGCAGCCCCGCCACGAACCCGACAACGCCGCCCAACGCCAGATAGGCAACGATCCACTCAATAGCCATGTGCTTCCCCTTCCCCGCTTGCAATGTGTAATAGTGTATAAACTGTGCAGTGCCTTTCACGCGCCGATCTTATTGATTTCTTGTGAGCACGCACACAAACAGCTGGTTGCATATACAGCTTAATTTTGCCATGATCGTGATTGAAACGCGCTTATGTTTAGCAACATCATGATGAAATGACAACTTGATGAAACTGCAATAGCCTGCGCTTATTACAGAAGCGCCATACGCCACAGGAACGCGACCATGAACCGATGCGCATGGGTCACCCAAGACCCGCTTTACCTCGATTATCACGATACGGAGTGGGGCAAACCGTGTAAAGAGAGCGTCAAACTGTTCGAACTGCTGTGTCTTGAAGGACAGCAGGCCGGTTTGTCATGGATAACGGTATTGAAAAAACGGGAAAACTACCGGGCGAGCTTTCATCAGTTTGATCCTAAACGGGTGGCAAGCATGACGCAGGAAGACATCGAGCGCTTGTTACAAGACAGTGGCATTATCCGTCATCGCGGCAAGATTGAAGCCATCATCACCAACGCGCGCGTCTGGTGTGATATGGAAGCGCAGGGCGAATCGTTTTCCGATTTTATCTGGTCTTTCGTTAATCACACGCCGTTGGTCAATAGCCCCAGCACGCTGTCCGATGTGCCCGCTAAAACGGCCGTTTCCGATGTCATGTCAAAAGCGCTGAAAAAACGCGGCTTCAAGTTTATCGGCTCCACCATCTGCTACGCCTTTATGCAAGCCGCGGGGTTGGTCAACGATCACACTACCGACTGCTTCTGCTATCAAGAAGCCGCGCGTGATTAGGAACTACCGGCCAGAGGATCTGGCCCTCCTCCTCCCCCTGTGGTTGGAAAGCACAACCCGCTCGCACCCGTTCATCAATCCAACCTATTGGCAAGAAAGTGAACCGCTGGTGCGCGAGCAGTATCTGCCGAATGCGGAGACCTGGGTTTATGAGGTTGAAGGCACGATCGTTGGTTTCATCAGCGTGATGGAACAACGTTTTGTCGGCGCACTGTTTGTCCATCACCGTTGGCATGGCAAAGGCGTGGGTGCCGCGCTGATGACCCATGTGCAGCAGCGCTTCCCGGTGCTGAGTCTGGAAGTGTATGAACAAAACCTGCGCGCCTGTGCCTTTTACCAGAAGCAGGGCTTCTCCCCGGTAAAACGCACGTTCCCCGC
>NZ_JAGFPF010000590.1:0-1166 GCF_025962695.1 Candidatus Symbiopectobacterium sp. NZEC135
TGAATGAGCCGCTGATGTCGACCACATTGATGTTGCCGGGCAATGATTTTGCGGAGTCCGATCCGGAAGAGATTCAGGATCACCTGGGCAAACGGGTGGATTTAATTATCCACGGTGGATTTCTCGGACAAAAACCCACAACGGTGATTGATTTGACCGACTCCGCACCGGTGGTGGTGCGTGAAGGCACCGGTGATATCTCACCGTTTCAGTGAGATACGCGGATAAGATTGCACTGCCGCCATGCGCTTAGTTTTCCGTTTCTGACAGTGCGTGGCACAGGGTAAATTGGGTAATCGGGTGCTGTTCCCAGCCAGCCTGCAAAAATAACGGGGTCAACGCCTGCGGTACCGCGACAGGGGTAGAAATGCCCTGATGCAGTACGGCCAGCGCTTGCAGCAACCGTCGTGCATGACCTTGTCGACGGGCGGTGGGCGTGACATAAAGCGCCCGCAGCTGGGGTTTGGTAAACGCGGTGGCAACAATGGCATAGGCGTCATTGCCCGAGCGATATGCCTGTGCCGGCAGTGCGACCGTCCCCAACGGATCGAGCATCCAGGGTAACGCGTTATCAGGCGCGGCGATCATGCTGCCGATAACGCTGACCGGATCGCAACGTGTTAATGGTGCGGCTGTGTTTGTTGTTTCATCCGGTAGAGGGGCAATAAAGCCGCACAGGGTGTCCTGGCGCGTAAATCCCATCCTGTCATACAAGGCAATGCCAGCCACATTGTTGCTAATCACTTCGAGCCACAGGGCGCTGTCGCCCCGTTGACGCGCTTCATCCAGCAATCGCCCTAACATCGCTGTTCCCAACCCGCCACGACGCCAGCGCGGATGAATGGCAAAGGCAGCCAAACGGCAACGCGAGCCGCGACGCACCATGATTGCCAGCGCCACCGGGTTATTGTTGGCGCTCCAGATACGGCTCTCGGTCAATGACAGACCCTCTGCGTTAAAGCGCGTGGCAAACGTTGGGCCATCGAGGGTAAAAGGGATCACATAATCCGTGAAGCACTCGGTCAATATGGCGGCGAGCTGATGGCTGTCGTAGTGCGTGGCATCCCGGCAGACCAGCGGTGAAATTGATGTCATGGGCGTTTAACCTGTTGTGTCGGCGATAGCGTATACGGTTCCCTGGAAACAGGATTATCGGCCGATATAGC
>NZ_JAGFPF010000591.1:0-1165 GCF_025962695.1 Candidatus Symbiopectobacterium sp. NZEC135
CGAACAGAGCAGGCACACTGTTCCACACGCTGACACCGTGGGTAGACATCAGTGTTAACCATCGGTCCGCATCATGATGGGGCGAGTCCTCCACCAACACCAATAATCCCCCCACGCTCAACGCGGCGAAGATATCAAACACCGACAGGTCGAAATCCAGCGCGGAAACCGCCAGAAAGACATCCTGCGCCGAGATATCAAGTTGCTGACACACCGCTTCCAGCGTATTGAGCACGTTACGGTGTTCAATCATCACACCTTTGGGTTCCCCGGTGGAACCGGAGGTAAAGAGCACATAGGCGAGCGCATCGTCCGGCGGAATGATCGGTGCGGTTAACGGCGCGTTGTCGCGCAATGAGGCCAGCGAAAAGGTTGGTAAGGCGAACGAGAGATCGCTGTCGCAGATAACGGCTTTTGCGCGCCCCTTACGACACAGCAGTGCGTGACGCGCGGCGGGATGCGCCTGATTGAGGGGCAGATAGGCCGCCCCGGCCGCAAGGATGCCGAGCAGCGCCACCATGCGATCGCCACCTGACGGCAGGCACAGTGCGACACAATCACCCGCATGAATGCCGCGGTGCAGCAGCCCGGCCGCTACCGTCAGCGCCTGTTCACGCAGCGCGCCGTAGCTCAGGTAGCCGTTCACACTATCCCACAGCGCTGGGCGCTCAGGCCACTGCTGCGCCTGACTAAAAAAGGCGTCATGCAGTGCCCGGTGGCTTGGCATCGGACCACCGGTGGTGTTGGTCTGGAGTCGCATCTGACGCTGGGCAACGGGCAAATCCCGAATCGGCGGCGCAAGCCAGTCGCTGCCTGCCAACGCGCGCAGCGTGTGACAATACCTGGTAAACATCTGCTCAACCATGTCGGGCAAAAACAGTTCTTCCAGGTAATCCCAACTGAGCAACACCCCATCGGCTAAATCAATCGCCTGATGATCAAGCCACACCTGCGGCGTTTGCGAGCTGGTGTAGCTCGGCCAGGGCACCGCCTTAGCCAGTGCATCCGCCACCCCCAGCATACTGGTGAACACCACGGGTGCGGCCTGCATCTCATTGCCTGCCCGCTGCGCCAGCGCGCGCTGTACCGAAATGGCGGACACTGAGGCATGGCCAAGGTCGCGCCACACTTGTTCCTGCAAGCGCTGGGCGTGCCTTAGCCAGCT
>NZ_JAGFPF010000593.1:0-1161 GCF_025962695.1 Candidatus Symbiopectobacterium sp. NZEC135
CGGTGGCTATCTGGCGGCCAGTTGGACGGATACGGTACAGGCCACGCTGATGATTTTCGCCCTGTTCCTGACGCCGGTGATGGTGATTCTGGCGCTGGATGGCATCGATACCTCTCTGCTGGTTATCGCGGCGAAAAACCCGGCCAATCTGAATATGTTTAAAGGGCTGGATATTATTGCCATTATCTCGCTGCTGGGCTGGGGTCTGGGCTATTTTGGACAGCCGCACATTCTGGCGCGCTTTATGGCAGCGGATTCCCACCACACTATTCGCAGCGCACGCCGTATCAGCATGACCTGGATGATCCTGTGCCTCGCAGGTGCCGTGAGCGTGGGCTTCTTCGGTATCGCCTACTTTAGCAATCATCCGGAACAGGCGGGCAACGTGACGCACAACGCCGAGCGGGTGTTTATCGAGCTTTCCATGCTGCTGTTCAATCCGTGGATCGCCGGTATCTTGCTTTCCGCTATCCTCGCCGCCGTGATGAGCACCCTGAGCTGCCAGTTGCTGGTCTGTTCCAGTGCCATTACCGAAGACTTGTACCGCCCGTTCTTCCGCCCAGGAGCCACACAGCGTGAACTGGTTTGGGTAGGCCGTATGATGGTGTTGCTGATTGCCATTATTTCGATTGTGTTGGCCGCCAACCCGGAAAACCGCGTGTTAGGACTGGTCAGCTACGCCTGGGCCGGTTTTGGTGCGGCGTTTGGTCCGGTGATCCTGATTTCCCTGCTGTGGCCGCGCATGACGCGTAACGGCGCGCTGGTCGGTATGCTGATAGGGGCTGCCACGGTGATTATCTGGAAACAGTATGCCTGGTTTAATCTGTATGAAATTATCCCCGGCTTCCTCTTTGCCAGCCTGGCGATCTTTATCGTGAGTCTGATGGGACGTGCGCCATCCAAAGCCGTCACCGATCGCTTCCAACTGGCAGAAGCCCAGTTCCAGAGCCGCTAAGGAACGACGTAGCTTCACGCATAAAAAAGGCGCAACCCTGGGTTGCGCCTTTTTTCATTGACTGAGTAATACGTTGGTTTTAGCCTGCAACCGCAATGCGTTTCATGTCTTTCATGTAGCCACGCAGTTTCTGACCAACCGCTTCGATCGGGTGGTTGCGGATCGCGTCATTAACGTCACGCAGCTGCGCATTGTCAACGCTGCTG
>NZ_JAGFPF010000592.1:0-1161 GCF_025962695.1 Candidatus Symbiopectobacterium sp. NZEC135
TGGCTGGAACCTTGGCGATCGCATCGCCTGCTGGTATCACGGCGTTGAGGTTGCGGGAGATGGTGTGGTCAAGGATGTACCCGCCGTTGAACGCTGCCCGTTAGTCGGGCAACGGGTGGTGGTGAGCTATCAGGTTAAAGAAGCTCATGGTGCCATTTTTCTTTGGTTCGGTATTACCGCCAACCAGGAAGCGGAGCCGTTGGTGTTTCCTGAAGAGCTGACCGACGGAGAAACTTTCAGTCATTTTCTCTGTACTGCCGCCTGGCGCTGTAACTACCAGTATGCGCTGGAAAATGTGATGGACCCGATGCACGGAACTTACCTGCATTCCGCGTCTCATTCCATGGCGCAGGGGGCGCGTAAAGCGGAGATGGTGCTCGATCCGACATCAAGCGGTTTTATCTTCAGAAAAAAAAACCAATCTGGGGTTAATTTTGATTGGGTTGAGTTAGGTATCAGCGGCGCTTACTGGATGCGGCTCTCGATCCCCTATCAAAAACGTTTCGGCCCCGGCGGCCCTTTCTGGATTGTCAGCATGGTGGTGCCGGAGGATAACGATAACTGCCGCGTTTTTTTCTGGCGCATTCGCCGTGTGGTCGGCTGGCAGCGTGATATGTGGCGTTTTATGTACCGAAACCGTTTGGAGAAATTGCATTGGGCCGTGCTGGAACAGGATCGCATCTTGCTGGAGAACCTGGCGCCGGACGCGAGCGCTTACGAATACCTCTACCAGCATGATGTGGGGCTCTCTCGCTTGCGTCGAATGATGCAAAAAACGGCAAAAACACAGGTGGCAGAGCGGGAAACACAGCCCGCGTTGCGCTAATCGGTGAAGATGCGGTGCCTTGCTCAGATTGTGAACAATAAATGAAAGATTATACGTTTATCACCCTATAGCATTATCGCTGGATTTAATAACGGAAAGGTATCAGCGGTAATGATGAGTATTTCGGCAGTAAACAGTAATCAAATCAGTGCGGTGAATAGAGAGACGGTAACCAGTGCTAAAACTGTCCACATTAAAGATGTTTCCACACTAAAGGCAACGTTGAAAGATGTGAAGAACAGCATAGAGGATTTTTGTAAGGGTCTTGATAAACCAGGGATCTTTAAACCGGGTGAAGAGAGTTTTAATCGTCTAAGGGCCGCTTTGGAACGCGT
>NZ_JAGFPF010000594.1:0-1160 GCF_025962695.1 Candidatus Symbiopectobacterium sp. NZEC135
CTGGTTTATACGCCGAAAATAAAAAAAGTGGTGGAATTCCAAAAAGCAATATAGTCTGATAAAAATGATTATTTCATCCTATTCCTAATGCGAAATTCATTTCCTATGACAAGCTGATTTTTGCGAATGGCTAACTGTCCTAATTAACGGATGTGCTGAAGCATGTGCATGCATATTTTGATTTTTCGCAAAGAAAGGCGTATTGGTATGTGTAATATCGTTCACTATCGAACGCACGGCACAGGAGTGCATTACCTTCGTAATAACCTACCGAAACAGTAAATCAGGAATATTCCAGATTAGTCTTATCGAAAAAAGTGAAAGTAATATTGCCACTTCGTCCGTTAAAGAGGCCTATGATGAAGACGCTGCTGTTATTCATGTTGGTTCCTGTGTTGCTTTCCGGGTGTTCAACGCGGTGGGTGAAAATTCGTGATAACCCGACTGACCATGTTACTTCAAGATCCCTCTGTCGGGTTAACGCTGAACAGCGATTCCCAGTTCGCAATGAAGTGATAAATCGCACCAACTACCGTACTGTCACTGAGCCTTGCGATTACAAACGGTGGTGCGGTGGGAAAAAGTACAGGACCTATGAGGTTGAGGAATTACAAAGCTATGTCACGGACGTTAACAACGGTAGCCGTAACAGTTCCTACCACGATTGCATGTGGGATAATGGCTGGCAGCAACAGACCAAATCAAATTGGGAATGGGATAGAACACCCATTACGCTGCAATATACGGGGCCAGCGAAATAATCACCTGGCGTGAAAGCATTGCCGGGTGTAAACAGAATGGTGATGTTTTTTTATCATATTATCCTGAAAAGCGGTTGTGGAATTCCAAAAAGGTATTTATTCTACAAAAAATGCTTATTTGGCTCGGTGTCAGAAAAAGCTATCTGCCGATTAAAACAGACATTAAAAATGTTGTGGAATTCCAAATGGCAAAGTAGTCTGTTAAAAATCGTTAATTTACAGCAATCATAAAAAAGGCTTCGCTTATGCGAGGCTTTTTTTTTCAGAATATTAATATTAATATTAATAGTGATTTGGCATATTCACGTTTTTTTAAACATTATTCCTCTCGCGTTCTTCGACATCGCGGCATCGAGATGCCGGAACGTTATTAATAACGACTTTCCGCTTTTTGTTCTT
>NZ_JAGFPF010000595.1:0-1159 GCF_025962695.1 Candidatus Symbiopectobacterium sp. NZEC135
AGGCTGCTGAATCGGCGTTACGAGAAGGCAAGCATCATCCTGACGTCGAACAAGGGGTTTGGCGGACTGGGGAGAGATGTTCGCCGACAACGTGCTGGCAACGGCGATCCTGGACAGGTTGCTGCATCACTCAACGACGCTGAATATCAAGGGGGAGAGCTACCAGCTAAGAGAGAAACGAAAAGCAGGCGTGCTGAGCAAGAATCTAGCGCCAGAAAACAATGAGGCATCGCTGGAGAAAAGCGGTCAACCTGGTTGATGAATAGCGGACATTAAAAATGGTGAAAAACGGTCAAAGATCGTGGCGTTGACACCCGCATCGGGTGAACTGGTGCTTAACATTTTTTCGTCCCTGGCCCAGTTTGAGAGACGCCTCCTCCAGGAGCGAACCAGGGCAGGCCTCGCGGCTGCACGCGCCCGGGGGCGAAAAGGAGGACGCAGGGCAGTCAGCAAAAGCGCACCGAAAGTGATGATGGCCAGGCATATGTATCATGATAAATCTTTAAGTATCAATGAGATTTGTGAAACGTTAAAAATTTCCCGGGCGACATTCTTCAGGTACGTATCTTTAGCAAAAGATGCAGCCTAATGGTTATATAAAATATTTAGATATAACTTTCAGGCTTATTGCCAGAAATTAACGAATCCTTACGGTCACCCGGAGTGGCCCAGCAACAAAGTGGCAGAACTGCTGCCATGGAACGTAGATCTCACCAATAAATAATAGTCAATACGGCGCTCACTTAATGCTTACAAAAAAACAATGAAAACAAGAAAATAAAGATTGTGGGTTATACTGAGGCGAGGGTAATGTTGATGAGTCATCTGGTTGAGAGTTATTAATATTTGTCAATGATGAGCCCATTAATAAAATAGGTGAGCTAGTTATTGGCGTTTGATTTCCAAAAGTAAAAGGCGAGTCATTAGAGTGAGTGTCAGCATTTACATAATTTCCGTTTTGGAAGTTTTGTACTAAAACACCTCCGTTATTAGACAGACGAGTATAAACGGTCACGGATTCAATTAGTTCACTAGGAATATGTCTATATGCAGCGTATTCGTGTTCCCGCATTACAACGGCTCTTACGTCATGTGACATATTAATTCCAGATGCATCATAATTATGATACATCGTATCTGAAACTGAATAGAAATCTTC
>NZ_JAGFPF010000597.1:0-1158 GCF_025962695.1 Candidatus Symbiopectobacterium sp. NZEC135
AATTGCACTGGGTTTCCCCATTCGGGTATCGTCGGTTGTAACGCTTCATATCAGCTTACCGACGCTTTTCGCAGATTAGCACGCCCTTCATCGCCTCTGACTGCCTAGGCATCCACCGTGTACGCTTATTCACTTAACCTCACAACCCGAAAATGTTTCGGATGTGAAAGCTTGAGAGAATCACAATAGTAGTAGTGAGCCACTATTGCTCGTTTCAATTTTCAGCTTGTTCCAGATTGTTAAAGAGCAAATATCGTAAACACGACTCGTAAGTCATCTTTACGTTATTGTCGGTTCCGCAGAACCGGTGATAATGTCTTTCACTCATTATCGGTATGGCGTCCCCAAGGGGATTCGAACCCCTGTTACAGCCGTGAAAGGGCAGTGTCCTAGGCCTCTAGACGATGGGGACACGAAAACCCGATTGACGACTGCCTAATCGGTTCGCATCAGCATGAGTAGAAACTCATTCATCAACAGGTGCTTTTTGCTCATTATTTTCATCAGACAATCTGTGTGAACACTTCACAGAATCAGTATCATTAGGTAAGGAGGTGATCCAACCGCAGGTTCCCCTACGGTTACCTTGTTACGACTTCACCCCAGTCATGAATCACAAAGTGGTAAGCGCCCTCCCGAAGGTTAAGCTACCTACTTCTTTTGCAACCCACTCCCATGGTGTGACGGGCGGTGTGTACAAGGCCCGGGAACGTATTCACCGTAGCATTCTGATCTACGATTACTAGCGATTCCGACTTCATGGAGTCGAGTTGCAGACTCCAATCCGGACTACGACGTACTTTATGAGGTCCGCTTGCTCTCGCGAGGTCGCTTCTCTTTGTATACGCCATTGTAGCACGTGTGTAGCCCTACTCGTAAGGGCCATGATGACTTGACGTCATCCCCACCTTCCTCCAGTTTATCACTGGCAGTCTCCTTTGAGTTCCCGGCCGAACCGCTGGCAACAAAGGATAAGGGTTGCGCTCGTTGCGGGACTTAACCCAACATTTCACAACACGAGCTGACGACAGCCATGCAGCACCTGTCTCAGAGTTCCCGAAGGCACCAAAGCATCTCTGCTAAGTTCTCTGGATGTCAAGAGTAGGTAAGGTTCTTCGCGTTGCATCGAATTAAACCACATGCTCCACCGCTTGTGCG
>NZ_JAGFPF010000596.1:0-1158 GCF_025962695.1 Candidatus Symbiopectobacterium sp. NZEC135
AAAAAGGGTATCCGCGTGATTTTGCCGCCGCCGTGACCGCCAGCGGTTCGGTACAGGCCATCCTCACGCCGCCTAGCCATAACTCGGTCATCTACTCGCTGGCCACAGGTGGCACGGTATCCATCGCCTCACTGTTTATCGCCGGTATCATGCCAGGCCTGCTGCTGAGCTTTACCATTATGGTGATGTGCGTGGGCTTTGCCCATAAACGCGGCTATCCCAAAGGCGAGCGGGTGCCTTTCAAACAGGCGCTTAAAATCTTTGTTGATACGCTGTGGGGCCTGATGACCGTGGTCATCATCATGGGCGGGATTCTTTCGGGGATCTTCACCGCCACCGAATCTGCGGCTATCGCCTGCGTGTGGTCCTTCTTCGTCACCATGTTTATCTACAGAGACTACACCTGGGCGGAGCTGCCGAAGCTGATGTACCGCACGGTAAAAACCGTCACCATCGTGATGATCCTGATCGGTTTTGCTGCGGCTTTCGGTGCCATCATGACCTACATGCAGTTACCGAGTCGCATTACCGAATTCTTCACGTCTATCTCGGATAACAAGTACGTCATTCTGATGTGGATCAACATCATGTTGCTGTTGGTCGGCACGCTGATGGATATGGCCCCGCTGATCCTGATCCTGACGCCGGTACTGTTACCTGTCGCCATTTCACTCGGGGTCGATCCGGTGCATTTCGGCATGATCATGCTGGTTAACCTGGGGATTGGTTTGATCACACCGCCAGTTGGCTCTGTGTTATTTGTCGCCAGTGCCGTGAGCAAACAGAAAATAGAGCAGGTGGTGAAGGCGATGGTGCCCTTCTACTGCGGCCTATTCTTCGTCTTGATGCTGGTCACCTATATTCCCGCCATTTCCCTGTGGCTGCCCAAGCTTTTCGGCGTTCATACCGGGTAACGCCGCCTCAATTCCGCCAGCCCTTCGTGCGAGACGGGCTGGCACTTCCCTGCTTTCTCCAGCATGACATCATTTCTGCCTCCTCAAAAACAGTGACTCTGACCGTTTTTCTCCCAGATGAAAAAAACGCAATCCCTCTCTTCTTCACACCATGCTAACGTAACCGCTTCCATTCTCTTTGGTGAAACAGACATGAGCAGCAAGAAAACAGCAACGACGCTGGTCTCAGCAGGACGCAGCAAAA
>NZ_JAGFPF010000598.1:0-1157 GCF_025962695.1 Candidatus Symbiopectobacterium sp. NZEC135
ATTTTTAAGATTTTTTAATATGTTTGGTATGGCAACGTTAAGATCTTTTTTACAGATTATGCTGTCAGGTAGTTTTCCAATCAGCGAGGTATAATTATTATTCATATTGGTGATGTCGCTAGAAATCTTTCCTGTTTTTTCGGATGTTCTACACAACGATGAAAGATTTTTTATCGTTGATACCGTTGCGCGTATTCCTGGGTCTACAGCATTTACCATTGCATAAAAGGATTTTTTGTAATGTTTCTCATACCAATTGTGTTTAGATTTTTGTAAGTTTATTCGGAAACTATCAATTGCATTACCGAAAAGGGGAATCCATTTGCTGCTAAAATTACCAAGGCGTGTCGAGCTAAACGGTTGGCCCGAATCATAATGTTCATGAGGATCTGAACCCAATGCAGAATGTAGATTTTGTGGTGGTTTATGAGAGAGACTCTTTACGTTTAACGTGGGCAATTCTATTCTATTTGGATTTAGGTAAATTATTCTCTTTTTTCCATTATGAATAGTTTCAAGTTGAAGCACATCCCTCGTTTTTTTGACCGAAAGTATAGTGTACCCCTTGAGTGATTTTATTTTCACAAGAGAATCATATTCTTTGTAATTGACTACATTGTTTTCTTTTTTAAATTCAGATAAATATAATTCGTTATTTTTGAATGTAAATGTTAATGTGATGCCATCTTTTCTCTCAAATTTCAGATCTTCAGCTCCCCATTCACCTTGTTCTGTTAAACGTAAAGTGATGTTTGCGTTCGATTCAGATGAAGAATATGTTCTACAGTTCTTTTCTATATCAATAGTGTATTGCTTTGACGTGTCTTTTATTCTTCCTGTTAATTTACCATTTTCATTTATGCGTAATGCATCAAATAAGTAATCATTATTATTTGTTATGTCGTGAGCACTGTAGCAGCAGTATTTCCTTTTCTTGATATATTTGTTGTATAAACCTGATATCAACTCCTTGCGCTGGCCATTAATAAACGTAAGCCTACCCTCCTTATCCAGCGTGATCCCCATGTCCAAAAAAGATTCTGTTTCGCAACTACCCAGATAAAAATAGTCTTTGGCGTTGATGGATGAGGTGTCTTTAATCATTGTTGGCACTAATTTTATATCGAGACTGACCTCTTTGGCTGCATCAGAAAGCA
>NZ_JAGFPF010000599.1:0-1155 GCF_025962695.1 Candidatus Symbiopectobacterium sp. NZEC135
ACCGTTTTTCTAAACCTAATGCACATGGTTATCCACAGAAGTAGTGGATAACTCCCACAAGCCCGCATGCCTGCTGCGTTAGTGAAATATCTTATCGCTATGGGGCTGCAGGAAATCAGGATATTTTTAGCGTTTTTGCGAGGATTTCACATCTGCATGGTTTTTTGCCGTTTTGCACAAAAAAGCGTCTTGGCGCACAAACTGGAGAGTCGAAGTAAGCAAACGTCAATCGAGAACAGAGTGACAGGCATAGCAGGAATTTGACCGCGATTTTGCGCGACCATGGTTTCGAAGCCCCATGGCCTTAAAATTATCGCAACCTAACAGACTTCGTGTTATAGGCGTGTTGGCTGTGCTCCTCAACCGGCCCATCGATAAACCTTATCTTAAACAAGACTGCCGGCAAATAACGTTCAAATCTATCCCCTAAGATCCTTTACCTGTGGCTATCATGAGAGCGTTCACAGGTGCGTAGCGGCTCCGAAGCGAACACGTAGGGCATGAGGGGGTCTAGCCCGACCCAAGACCAGAGTGGCAAACAATATCACCCTAATGAAATTGACGCTTCAGCGATGGGGAAGATATCTTCTCGGTGTTTAATAAAATACGGCAACGTCAATTGATATTGAAGGGAAATAAATGCAGCGGCATCTCATAGTCCAGTGATTGACCTATGAGATGCTTTTATTAACGCGTTTAAATACGATCTTTGATAGAAAATTATTTCCAGGATGGCTGAACAGGGATATCCTTACTTGATACAGAAAAAATCCCGCCTTCCTGTATGATATTGTTCACATCTTGAATATCAAGGAAGCCCAGAGCTTCATCTATAGCACTATCGACAGGATCATACTGTATATTAAGGGTACTAATATAATCCTCAACATTATCATCGATATAGTGATCATCGAACGCAAAGCAAGTATCCTCTCCATTGTCTTTCACAATGGTACTTGACGTATTCGCACCCCGCCTCATCATCGTTGTTGCGAGTGAAGACTTAAACTTATCACTCGGAACCTCACCTTTTTCCTCATGTTTACCCTTGCTGACGGTCACTATAACCATACCGTTCTCATTATTATTACCCGGCAGAGTAAAGGTTACTTTACAACCTTGAATGTCATTCAAAGCAATAGTTCCTGTACTTGT
>NZ_JAGFPF010000059.1:0-26669 GCF_025962695.1 Candidatus Symbiopectobacterium sp. NZEC135
TCAGAAGTGAAACGCCGTAGCGCCGATGGTAGTGTGGGGCTTCCCCATGTGAGAGTAGGGAACTGCCAGGCTTTTATATTAGTTATCAGACGACGTCTGATGATAGAAAGTAGCGAAGGGGCTGTCCGAAAGGACAGCCCTTTTTGTTGTGCGTAATATTCACTTTTTCCGTTATTTTTGCGGAAAAAAAGAGCATTCCGACACGCTTTATATCCCGTTTTATTAATGTAATAACCTTTCTCTTACCCTCTGTTTGTGACAACATCGAGAATAACGCGTTTCCGCCACACGTTTTTGCACATTGTTTTCACTGCGTTTTACCAAATTATAACAATTTACTTGTGCCGTATGCATGCGCATACCTTCGCACGCTTTTATAACTCTTAGAGGGATTTTTACTATGGCAGATGTAACACCACCGCTTGCGCAGCAGCACTTGGACCCCCATGATACGCGCAAGCGGATTTTCGCCATTGTGGGAGCCTCATCCGGTAACCTAGTGGAATGGTTTGATTTTTATGTCTATTCGTTCTGCGCACTCTATTTTGCCTCTGCATTTTTCCCCAGCGGTGATACCACGACGCAACTCCTGCAAACCGCTGGCGTATTTGCCGTCGGGTTTCTGATGCGTCCGATCGGTGGCTGGTTATTTGGCTATATTGCCGATAAGCACGGTCGCCGCACCTCGATGCTTATCTCTGTTTGTATGATGTGCTGTGGCTCATTCGTTATCGCCTGTTTACCCACTTATAGCGCGATTGGCCACTGGGCTCCGGCATTGTTGTTGCTTGCCCGTTTGTTTCAGGGGCTTTCCGTTGGCGGAGAGTATGGCACCAGCGCAACCTACATGAGTGAAGTCGCCGTTGAGGGCAAGCGTGGTTTTTATGCCTCCTTTCAATATGTCACCTTGATCGGTGGGCAGTTATTGGCGCTGTTGGTGTTGGTTATACTGCAACAGTGGCTTAGCACTGAAGAGCTGAAAGCCTGGGGATGGCGTATTCCCTTTGCATTGGGTGGGCTGCTGGCGATTGTGGCGTTATACCTGCGCCGTTCACTGCATGAAACCTCGAGCACCAGCACGCGCCAGCGTAAAGATGCGGGAACGCTTTCTGGTTTGTGGCATAACCGGCGTGCTTTTATGATTGTGCTGGGTTTTACCGCCGCAGGTTCGTTGAGCTTTTATACTTACACCACCTATATGCAGAAGTACCTTGTGAATACGGCGGGTATGGATGCAAAAACCGCAAGCGGTGTGATGACTGGGGCTCTGGTGATATTCATGCTGCTGCAACCGGTGTTTGGTGCGTTGTCAGATAAAATCGGGCGGCGCACCATGATGATCATTTTTGGATCGATGGCGGCGTTGTTTACCGTTCCGATCCTCAGCGCTTTGCAGAATGTGACAAGCCCCTACGCCGCCTTCGGCATTATCGTGATGGCGTTAATGATCATCAGCTTTTACACCTCGATCAGCGGTGTGCTGAAAGCAGAGATGTTCCCTCCTGAGGTACGTGCGCTGGGCGTAGGACTTTCCTATGCGATAGGCAACGCGCTGTTTGGCGGTTCGGCAGAGTACGTCGCACTGTCGTTGAAATCAGCGGGGATCGAAACCACGTTCTTCTGGTATGTCTCTGCAATGTGCCTGATGGCGATGTTTGTTTCTCTGCTGCTACACAGAAAAGGGAAAGAAGTACAGATGTAAACCGCGCTGCACGGTGCACAGGATGAAGATTATTCAACTTCAGCCTGTGCGCTGTACAAGTCGGGGAAAACTGGTTATCTTCATGCATCTGGATGTCTAAACGTATAAACGTATAAACGGTTGCAGTGAGGTGTAGTGTCATGCCAATTCGGATCCCTGATGAGTTACCCGCAGTAAGTTTTTTGCGCAATGAGAATGTGTTTGTGATGACCACTTCTCGTGCCAGTACTCAGGAAATTCGTCCGCTAAAGGTGTTGATATTGAACCTCATGCCGAAAAAGATTGAGACGGAAAACCAGTTCCTGCGTCTGCTCTCCAACTCGCCGTTGCAGGTGGATATCCAACTGCTGCGTATTGATAGCCGTGAATCCAAGAATACTCCGACAGAACATCTCAATAACTTCTACTGTAACTTCGAGGATATTGAGAACGAAAACTTCGATGGTCTGATTGTCACCGGCGCCCCACTGGGTCTGGTTGATTTCTGTGATGTGGTTTACTGGCCGCAGATCGCAAAAGTGATCGATTGGGCAAAAGATCATGTGACGTCCACGCTGTTTGTCTGTTGGGCGGTACAGGCTGGATTAAATCTGCTGTATGGCATCCCCAAAATGACCCGCAGCAAGAAGCTCTCTGGCGTATATTCTCATCACACGGTGCAACAGCATGCGCTGCTTACCCGTGGTTTTGATGAGACTTTTCTGGCTCCCCATTCGCGCTATGCTGATTTCCCCACGGATATTATTCGTGAATATGCCGATCTGGATATTCTGGTGGAGTCTGATGAAGCCGGTGCCTATCTATTTGCCAGTAAAGACAAACGTCAGGTGTTCGTCACCGGACACCCTGAATATGATGCTTATACCCTTGCCAGCGAATTTTTTCGTGACCGCGATGCGGGCTTGAATCCGATCGTGCCGTTGAACTACTTCCCTGATGACAACCCAGAGAATGCGCCAAAAGCGAGCTGGCGCAGCCACGGGCATTTGCTGTTCGCTAACTGGCTTAACTACTGTGTTTATCAGATCACGCCGTTTGATCTGCGCCGTATGAACCCAACGCTGGACTAAAACCTCCCGCCGTTTTACTCAGGGTGCCGAGTGGCACCCTTTTTTATGCCCGCTCCTTTCTATTGAAAATAATTTCCCTGATTTTTGCATATTTTTATTCATTTAAATCATAGTGATAAATTATTTATTCCATAAAAATGGAAATCGTTTTTGATTTTTAATGTAATTGGATTACGCTTAATTCTGTTGGTTGAAAATTTCGCCCCCTTGATAACCCCTCTCTGTTAACAGGGAGCGTGGCACTGAGAAAAGGAACCCGAGAGATGACACAGCAGACAATAAGCCGAGAGTTGGTATTCAATGAACGTTTTGGCATGGCAGAGCAGAGCATTCTGACAGAAGAGGCCACCGACTTTCTGGCAGAGTTGGTCAACCGCTTCTTGTTACCAAGAAATGGATTGTTGCTGGAAAGACAGCTACAGCAGCAGAAGATCGATGCAGGTGAATTGCCTGATTTTATTTCGGAAACGGCTTCCATTCGGAATGCTGACTGGACTATTCGTGGTATCCCTGCGGATTTACAGGATCGCCGCGTGGAGATCACCGGGCCTGTTGAACGGAAGATGATCATCAATGCCCTGAACGCTAACGTGAAAGTGTTTATGGCGGATTTTGAAGATTCTTTGTCTCCTTCATGGGAAAAGGTGATCGACGGCCAGCTCAATTTGCGCGATGCGGTGCGTGGCACCATTTCGTACGTCAATGATGAAGGTAAGATCTACCAGCTTAAACCGAATCCTGCCGTGCTGATTTGTCGGGTGCGCGGTCTGCACCTGCCGGAAAAGCATGTTACCTGGCAAGGAGAAGCGATTCCCGGTGGGTTGTTCGATTTCGCGCTCTACTTTTACCATAACTATCAAGCCTTGCTGGCAAAGGGCAGTGGCCCCTATTTTTATCTGCCAAAACTGCAATCCTGGCGTGAAGCGGCCTGGTGGAGCGAAGTGTTCAGCTATACCGAAGATCGCTTTAATGTGCCACGCGGCACCATCAAGGCCACGGTACTGATTGAAACGCTGCCAGCGGTGTTCCAGATGGATGAGATTCTGCATGCGCTGCGCGACCACATTGTCGGGCTGAATTGCGGCCGTTGGGATTACATCTTCAGCTATATCAAGACATTGAAAAACCATGCTGACCGCGTATTGCCTGACCGGCAATCCGTCACCATGGAGAAGCCGTTCCTCAATGCCTATTCACGCTTGCTCATCAAAACCTGTCACCGACGTGGCGCTTTTGCGATGGGAGGGATGGCGGCTTTTATTCCCAGTAAGGAACCTGCCCGTAATCAGTGGGTATTGGAAAAAGTTCGACAGGACAAAACATTAGAGGCGAAAAACGGTCATGACGGCACCTGGGTAGCGCATCCCGGTCTGGCGGATACCGTTATGGAGATTTTTGATAATGCCCTGGGTGAACGCGTAAACCAGCTTGAGGTAAGCCGGGAGAATGATGCGCCGATTGGCGCCGCAGAATTGTTGGCACCTTGTCCCGGTGAACGCACCGAATCGGGGATGCGCGCCAATATTCGCGTGGCGGTGCAGTACATCGAAGCCTGGATCTCCGGCAATGGTTGCGTACCGATTTACGGGCTGATGGAAGATGCCGCGACGGCAGAGATTTCCCGTACCTCCATTTGGCAGTGGATCCACCACGGCAAAACGCTGAGCGATGGGCAAGTGGTCACTAAAGCCCTGTTCCAGCGCATGCTGGCAGAAGAGATGCTGGTGATTCAGGAGGAGTTAGGCGAGGCGCGTTTTAGCGGTGGACGCTTTGACGAGGCGGCGCGTCTGATGGATCAGATAACCACACAAGACAAACTGATCGATTTCCTGACGTTGCCAGGCTACACCCTGCTCGACTAACCGTGCTTGATAAATAGGACACCTCATAATGACAACCTCTCGTACTCAACAAATTGAACAACTGCAACAAGAATGGAAAAGTGAACGTTGGACTGGTATTAAACGCCCCTACACTGCCGACGATGTGATCACACTGCGCGGTTCGTTGAATCCAGAATCGACACTGGCCCAGCACGGCGCTGCCAAACTGTGGGCGCTGTTGCACGGCAGCGCGCGCAAAGGCTATGTGAATTGTCTCGGCGCCCTGACCGGCGGGCAGGCGCTACAGCAGGCGAAAGCGGGCATTGAAGCGATTTATCTTTCCGGCTGGCAGGTGGCAGCAGATGCGAATTTAGCCTCCAGCATGTATCCGGATCAGTCGCTCTATCCGGCAAACTCGGTGCCAGTGGTGGTGGCGCGCATCAACAACACGTTCCGCCGTGCCGACCAGATTCAGTGGGCCAACCGTATTGAACCCAATGACGCTCGCCATGTGGATTATTTCCTACCGATTGTCGCGGATGCGGAAGCGGGTTTCGGCGGTGTGCTGAATGCCTTTGAGCTGATGAAATCGATGATTGAAGCTGGGGCGGCGGCGGTCCATTTTGAAGACCAACTGGCCTCGGTGAAGAAGTGCGGGCATATGGGCGGCAAGGTGCTGGTGCCGACACAAGAGGCGATTCAGAAACTGGTGGCCGCCCGTTTGGCGGCAGATGTTATGGGTGTCCCGACCTTGGTGGTAGCACGCACCGATGCCGATGCCGCCGATCTGCTGACGTCGGACTGCGACCCTTACGATCGTGAATTCGTGACCGGTGAGCGCACCGTGGAAGGGTTCTATCGCACCCATGCTGGTATCGAGCAGGCCATCAGTCGCGGTTTGGCCTATGCGCCCTATGCCGATCTGGTGTGGTGTGAAACCTCAACGCCGGATTTAGCGCTGGCACAGCGCTTTGCCGATGCCATTCATCGCCAATATCCCGGTAAGTTGCTGGCTTACAACTGTTCTCCTTCCTTCAACTGGAAGAAGAATCTGGATGATGCCACCATTGCGCGCTTTCAGGATGCGCTGTCGGAAATGGGCTACAAATACCAGTTCATTACGCTGGCGGGTATTCACAGCATGTGGTTCAACATGTTCGATCTGGCCCATGCGTATGCGCAGGGCGAGGGGATGAAACACTACGTGGAAAAAGTGCAGCAGCCGGAATTTGCCGCTATCAACAGGGGTTACACCTTCTCCTCTCACCAGCAGGAAGTGGGCACTGGCTACTTTGACAAAGTGACCACCATCATTCAGGGCGGTGCTTCGTCCGTGACCGCGTTGACCGGTTCGACAGAAGAGCAGCAATTCTGATCCTCATCGGCCAGTCCGTTGGCTGGCCGTTGTTACGGAGCACATCATGAGGCGTAATCTGGAGCAATTGGTGGCGCAGACCATTCTGCAAGGATTCGATGCGCAATATGGCCGTTTTTTAGAGGTAACCGCGGGTGCACAGCAGCGTTTCGAACAGGCTGACTGGCAGGCGGTGCAGCAGGCGATGAAGCAGCGTATCCACCTGTACGATCACCACGTTGGGCTGGTGGTGGAGCAGTTGCGCTGTATTACCGGGCCACGCTGTTACGATGCGACCTTTCTCGCTAGCGTGAAAACCGTGTACACCACCTTGTTGCCGGATTATCCCCGTTTCGAGATTGCTGAAAGTTTCTTCAATTCCGTCTACTGCCGATTGTTCAATCATCGTGAACTTACGACGGATAAGCTGTTTGTGTTCAGTTCGCAGCCTGAGCGACGGATGGGCGAGATATCACGCCCGCTGTGCCGCGATGTTGTTCTGCGTGAAGGCTGGCATGATACGTTGGATAAACTGCTGTCGGAATTGCCGCTGCGCCTGCCGTGGGACGATCTGGCGCGGGATATTGGCAATATCGTCACCAGCCTGACGCAGGCGTTTAGCGCACAGCAGTTAGCCGGGGCGCGCTTACAGGTGGCTAACGAACTGTTTTACCGTAATAAAGCGGCGTGGCTGGTGGGCAAACTGATATTGCCTGAGGAGACACTGCCTTTTTTGCTGCCCCTTCACCAAACCGAACAGGGTGCACTGTTTGTTGACACCTGCCTGATCGGTAAAGCGGAAGCCAGCATCGTGTTTGGTTTTGCGCGATCCTACTTTATGGTGTATGCCCCACAACCCGGGGCGTTGGTGGCATGGTTGCGGGATATCCTGCCGGGGAAAACCACGGCGGAGCTTTACTGCGCCATTGGTTGCCAAAAACACGGTAAAACCGAGTACTACCGCGAATACCTCAATCATGTCGCCCCTTCTCACGAGCAATTTATTATTGCCCCTGGCGTCAAGGGCATGGTGATGTTGGTGTTTACCCTGCCGTCCTTCGATCGGGTGTTTAAGGTAATCAAAGATCGCTTTGCACCGCAGAAAGAGGTCAGCGCCGCGCGGGTACGGTCCTGCTATCAGTTGGTGAAAGAACACGACCGGGTGGGGCGTATGGCAGATACTCAGGAATATGAAAACTTCGTGATTGATAAACGCCGGATCAGTGCGGAACTGCTGGAAGAACTCTACCGTGAAGTGCCTGAGAAACTGGAGGATATCGGCGATCAGCTCCTGATCAACCATCTTTACATGGAGCGACGCATGACGCCGCTTAACCTGTATCTCGATAGTGCATCGGTGCAGAAGCAACGTGATGCGATTGAGGAGTATGGTAATGCCATCAAGCAGCTAGCGGCGGCCAATATTTTTCCCGGTGACATGCTGTTCAAAAATTTCGGCGTAACGCGCCACGGGCGGGTAGTGTTTTATGATTACGATGAGATTTGCTATATGACCGAAGTGAATTTCCGTGATATTCCCGCGCCGCGCTACCCGGAGGATGAACTGGCGAGTGAGCCTTGGTACAGCGTCGCGCCTAACGATGTCTTTCCCGAAGAGTTTCGCCAATTCCTGTTTGCTGACAAGGGGCAATTGGCGATGTTTGAGGAGATGCACAGCGAGCTGTTTTCTGCTGATTACTGGCGTCATTTGCAGGCGCGCATTCGCGATGGCTATGTGGAGGATGTCTACGCCTACCGCAGGCGGCAACGCTTTTGCGTGCGCTACGGTAAGCGTCAACAGGCCAGCTAACGGTGGACGCCGCGCTAGCGATAGCACTTAGCTATAAAAATAGCGCACCACGTGGAAGAACACCGGGGCGGCGAAGCACAGCGAATCGATGCGATCCATCATGCCGCCGTGGCCTTCCAGCATGGCACCGAAATCTTTTACGCCGCGATCGCGTTTGATGGCCGACATGCATAAGCCGCCTGCAAAGCCTAATAGCGTGATCAACAGCGAGATAAAGAAGGCCGCGACCGGGCTAAACGGTGTCACCCAGAACAGCGCAGCACCGATCAGGCTGGCGCTGAGAATGCCGCCGACAAACCCTTCCACCGTTTTATTCGGGCTCAGCTTAGGTACAATGGCGCGCTTGCCCCACAGCTTGCCGAACACGTACTGCAACACATCCGAAATCTGCACCACAATCATCATGAACAACACCAGCTTGATGTTCTCACCCTCAAAGCCGGGAATGGAGAGCATCAGGAGCGCCGGAGCATGGCTGACGCAGTAGACAGCGATCATCAGGCTCCACTGGATCTTGGCACAGCGTTCAAGGAAGTGCGTGGTATCGCTTGCCAGCGCCACGCGGGCGGGAATAAACAGAAAGGCATACACCGGAATGAAAATGACAAACAGGTTGTACCATTCGATCCCCACCAGCAGGTATTGCAGCGGCAGAATGATAAAAAAGCACCAGAACAGCGCTTCATGATCGCCCCGGCGCGTGGGCGTCAACGTCACGCATTCACGCAGTGCGTAAAATGACATCAGCGCAAATAACACCACGGAACCAATCGGGCCGATCAGCATGGCGATCACTGAGATGGTACACATCACCCACCAGGCGCGGATTCTGGCATTGAGGTTGGCAATGGTGTCGTTTTGCTTGCGGCGCGAGAGCACGAACCCAATCAGGCTGGCAACCATCAGCAGAATAAACAAGCCGCCTAACAGCAGAAGTAATTCATTGTCGACTTTACGCATGTGACAGCACCTCCAGCGCCTGTTTCGCCCGGTTCAGAAACTCGATTTTAGTTTCATCCTGCGCTGGGCCAGTAATGGCCTCGCCGAAGGTGGCGCTACATATAATGGGAACGACCAACCTTGAGCCTTTTGGCAGCACGCGATTCAGGTTTTCCAACCATACCGGCACCAAACGCGCATCGGGGTAACGTTGCAGCAGATGGAACAACCCGCTTTTGAATTCACCCAATTCGTCCCCACCACCGCGCGTACCTTCGGGGAAAAATATCAATGACTCCTGCTTTTCCAGCACCGTTACCAGCGGGGCCAACAGATCTTCACTGGAGAAGGGCGCCCCGGATTTTCGTTTACGTTCAATCAGCACGGCACCGAAGATGCGTGCAGAGAGATAGCGGCGCAGTGCCGATTTTTGCCAATAATCGGCGGCGGCGACGGGATGCACCCGATCGCGCATCGTGGCGGGCAGGCTGGCCCAGATCACCAAACCATCAAGATGGCTGCTGTGATTCGCGTAATAAATGGTCGGCTGTTCTGCCTGCGGGATGGCTCGCCAGCGCGCGTTGATCCCCGTCAGTAAGCGACACACGGTGACCAGCAGCGCGCGCACCAGCGTTTTGTCGGGGCTGAATGTCATGATGGCTCTCCTGACGATAGGTCGAGAATAATCTGGCGAGTGCGGTGAATGCAGGTCAGTGCGGTGCCAATAAGAATGAGGGTGAGGATAGCGGTAAAAATCATTTGCCCCCACTGCGGCACGATAGCGGCAAGAACAGCCCCTCCCGTGAGCAGCGCCATGCGGTGTTGTTTTGCCATTGGCCCACTGAAGCGCTGTGCCAATCCGCAGGTACCGCCCAGCAGGCGAATATACGCGGTTGCCAGCGCCAGCAGTGCCGCTCCCCAGCCCAGCAGCGGTGCGTAAGGGTGTTGCAGTATGCCGTAACCGACGCCCAGCAGCAGCAAGGTATCGGATACGCGGTCAGGCAGTTCGTTATACACCGCCCCAGCCGGACTGCGCATACCGCCTTCAACCGCCACCATGCCGTCAAGCAGGTTGCAAATTAATCGCCCCTGAATACCTAGCGCGCCCGCGATCAACAGGCCCCGTTGCAGGAGTGCGCTGTCACAGCGCCATACCATGAGAAAACAGAACGCACCGAGGGCGGCGAACAGAATACTGAAGAGTGAGATAGCATTAGGCGTATAGCCTTTACGGCGTAAATAACCTGCCGCTGCCGTTGCCCATCGTGTTTCGCGCGCCCGAATTGGACGGCGATCCTGGATGTCCTTTTCCATAACAGAGTGCTCGTGAAGTGAAGTCGAGAGCGCACATTATAGCCAAGTTTGCAGAAATATTAACGCGTTCCACCATATGCCAGCGTCACCTCTTTGGCTGCGCTAATCACTAATGCTCCCAGTTCGGTCACGCGATCGTCCGTGATGCGGGATATCGGGCCGGAGATGGAGATGGCGGCAAACGGCTCTCGGTGCTCATCGAACAGGCAGGCCGCGATGCAGCGCAGCCCCAGCGCGTGTTCTTCATCGTCGAAAGAGTAGCCGCGTCGGCGGATTTGCGCCAAATCTTCTTTCAGGTGCGCCGGTGAAACCAGCGTGGCATGGGTATAAGCATGTAATCCTTTCCGATGCAGTAGGCTGCTCACCTGAGCGTCGTTCAGGTTTGCCAGAAAGGCTTTCCCCGCGCCGGAGGCGTGCATCGGGAGCTTTCCACCAATCGGCGCAGACATACGCATCAGCGCGGTACACTGTACCTGATCGATAATAATCGCCTGATGATCGCTGTTGTCCAACACCGCCAGATTGACGGTTTCGCCCGATGCTTCCATCAGTTTGCGCAGCATGGGGTGCACCATGGCCAGCAGATTGCGGCTTTGCAGAAAGCTGCTGCCGACGATAAAAGCATGGGAGCCGATGGTCCAGAGCCCCAAATCTCCGACCTGACGCACAAAGCCTTGCTGCTGCATGGTGGTCAATAAACGGTGGGTGGTGGAGTTGGGCAGACCCGCCTGCTGTGCCAGATCGGTAAGCGCCACGCTACCATTGGCTTGGGCAATCAGTTCCAGCAGCGTTAACCCGCGCGTCAGCGACTGTACCTGGCCCGTTGCCTGTACGTTGGTGCTGACCGCACCCCGTGGTTTTTTGCCGCGTTTGGCGGGCTCCGGTGGCGTCATATTTCGGCTCCTTTCTGTATGGTGGAATTAGTTTTCATTTTTTCCTTCAGGATTGCAACTATTCTTTACGTTTCAGGCAGGTTAGTAGCGAAAGGCGCAAAAAAGGGGGGAAAGACTGAAAAACTCTCATGTGACGCGGAACGGGCAGATTGTTACGATAGGCAATCATCATGTGAATAAGACTAACAAGTGCGGTGGGGTTAGGGTGGCAGAGCAAAAACAGGTAACGGCGGTGAATCGGGTGGTGGCCTTGCGCGAGCAACTGGCGCAGCGCATTTTGGTGCTGGACGGCGGTATGGGCACCATGATCCAAGGCTACCGGTTGGAGGAAGCCGACTATCGCGGTGAACGCTTTGCCGATTGGCACAGCGACCTGAAAGGCAACAATGACCTGCTGGTGATCACCCAACCTGCAATTATTGCTGCGATCCACGATGCCTATTTTGAGGCTGGCGCGGATATCATCGAAACCAACACCTTTAACGCCACGCCGATCGCGATGGCCGATTACGACATGGCCTCACTGTCGGCGGAGATCAATCTGGTGGCGGCACGTTTGGCCCGCGCCAGTGCGGACAAATGGACGGCGCAAAACCCGGCCAAGCCGCGCTATGTGGCAGGCGTATTGGGCCCAACTAACCGCACAGCATCCATTTCGCCGGATGTAAACGACCCTGCTTACCGTAACATCAGTTTCGATCAATTGGTCGATGCCTACCGGGAATCAACCCGCGCGTTGGTTGAGGGCGGCGTCGATATCATTATGATCGAAACCATCTTTGATACCTTGAACGCCAAAGCCGCGGTGTATGCGGTAGAAACCGAATTCGAGGCGCTCGGCATTGAACTGCCGGTGATGATCTCAGGCACGATTACCGATGCCTCTGGCCGCACGCTGTCAGGGCAAACCACGGAAGCGTTTTACAACTCACTGCGCCATGCGCGCCCGCTCTCTTTTGGCTTGAACTGTGCGCTCGGGCCGGATGAGCTGCGTCAATACGTGGCGGAACTGTCCCGCGTCGCCGAATGCTATGTTTCTGCTCACCCTAATGCGGGTCTGCCGAACGCGTTCGGCGAATACGATCTCGATGCCGCCGACATGGCGGTGCATATTGGGGAGTGGGCGCGCGCTGGCTTCCTCAATATTGTTGGCGGCTGCTGCGGCACCACACCGCAACACATTGCTGCCATTGCCCAGGTGGTTGACGGCGTTGCGCCGCGACCACTGCCGGAGATCCCGGTGGCGTGCCGCCTTGCCGGGCTGGAGCCATTGACGATTGATGCGGCGACGCTGTTCGTTAACGTCGGGGAACGGACCAACGTAACCGGTTCGGCACGTTTCAAACGCCTGATCAAAGAAGAAAAATACAGTGAAGCGCTGGATGTTGCGCGCCAGCAGGTGGAGAGCGGCGCACAGATTATCGACATCAACATGGATGAAGGCATGTTGGATGCCGAAGCGGCGATGGTGCGCTTTCTTAATCTGATCGCCGGTGAGCCGGATATTGCCCGTGTGCCGATCATGATCGACTCCTCCAAGTGGGAGGTGATTGAAAAAGGGCTGAAATGCATTCAGGGTAAGGGCATCGTCAACTCCATCTCGATGAAAGAGGGGCTCGATGTCTTTATCGATCACGCGCGTCAGGTGCGGCGTTACGGTGCTGCCATGGTGGTGATGGCGTTCGATGAAGTGGGGCAGGCGGATACCCGCGCGCGCAAAATCGAGATCTGTCGCCGTGCCTACCAGATCCTGACGCAAGAGGTTGGCTTCCCGCCGGAAGACATCATCTTTGACCCGAATATCTTTGCCGTTGCCACCGGTATCGAAGAGCATAACAACTATGCCGTGGATTTCATCGAAGCCTGCGCGGATATCAAAGAACAGCTGCCGCACGCGATGATCTCCGGCGGCGTCTCAAACGTGTCGTTCTCCTTTCGCGGTAACGAGCCGGTGCGCGAAGCGATTCACGCCGTGTTTCTCTATCACGCGATTCGCAACGGGATGGACATGGGGATCGTTAACGCCGGCCAGTTAGCCATCTATGACGATTTGCCCGCCGAGCTGCGAGAGGCGGTGGAAGATGTGGTGCTCAACCGCCGTGACGATGGCACCGAGCGGTTGCTGGAGATGGCAGAGCGCTATCGCGGCAGCAAAACTGACGATGAGAGCAATAAAACCCAGGCGGAATGGCGCGGTTGGCCGGTGAAAAAACGGCTGGAATACGCGCTGGTTAAAGGCATTACCGAGTTTATCGAACTGGATACCGAGGAAGCGCGTCAGGAGGCTGCTCGCCCCATTGAGGTCATTGAAGGGCCGTTGATGGACGGGATGAACGTGGTAGGCGATCTGTTCGGCGCGGGAAAAATGTTCCTGCCGCAGGTGGTGAAGTCCGCGCGCGTGATGAAGCAGGCCGTCGCTTACCTGCAACCCTATATTGAAGCGAGCAAGGCGAAAGGCAGCAGTGCAGGCAAGGTGTTGCTGGCAACGGTGAAGGGCGACGTGCATGACATCGGTAAAAACATCGTCGGCGTGGTGTTGCAGTGCAACAACTACGAGATTATCGATCTTGGCGTGATGGTGCCGACTGAGAAAATCCTGAAGACCGCCCGCGAAGAGCACGTCGATATCATCGGCCTGTCTGGGCTGATCACCCCGTCGCTGGATGAAATGGTCAACGTGGCGAAAGAGATGGAGCGTCAGGGCTTCACGTTGCCGCTGCTGATTGGCGGTGCGACCACTTCCAAAGCGCACACAGCGGTGAAGATCGAGCAGAATTACAGTGGCGCAACGGTGTATGTGCAGAACGCTTCGCGCTCCGTCGGCGTGGTGTCGGCGCTGTTGTCGGATAGCCAGCGCGATGAGTTTGTGGCGCGTACCCGCAAAGAGTATGAAACCGTGCGCATTCAGCACGGGCGCAAGAAGCCGCGTACTCCGCCAGTCACCTTGGCGGCGGCACGCGCTAACCATAATCAGCTTGATTGGGATGACTACACGCCGCCGGTAGCGCACCGCGTTGGTGTGCAGGCCGTCACCGCCAGCATTGAAACCTTGCGCAACTATATCGACTGGACGCCGTTCTTTATGACCTGGTCGCTGGCGGGCAAGTATCCGCGCATTCTGGAAGATGATGTGGTCGGTGAAGAGGCCAAGCGCCTGTTTGCCGATGCGAATGCCATGCTGGATACCCTCAGTGAGCAAGGGGCGTTGAATCCGCGCGGCGTGGTGGGCCTGTTCCCCGCGAATCGGGTAGGGGATGATGTTGAGGTGTATACCGACGAGCGCCGCGATGAGGTGCTGCTGGTGACTCACCACTTGCGTCAGCAAACGGAAAAAACCGATTTCCCTAACTACTGTCTGGCGGATTTTGTTGCGCCAAAAACCGGTGGCAAGCCGGACTATCTCGGCGCGTTTGCGGTAACTGGTGGGTTGGAGGAAGACGCACTGGCGGAGGCCTGGGAAGCGCAGCACGATGATTACAATAAGATCATGGTGAAAGCGCTGTCAGATCGTCTGGCGGAGGCGTTTGCGGAATACCTGCATGAGCGAGTACGTAAGGTGTATTGGGGCTATGCCGCTAACGAAAACCTTAGCAATGAAGAGCTGATTCGTGAAAATTATCAGGGTATTCGCCCGGCTCCGGGTTATCCCGCCTGTCCGGATCACACGGAAAAAGCGCAAATCTGGCAACTGCTTGATGTAGAAAAGCACACGGGCATGAAGTTGACTGAATCCTATGCCATGTGGCCGGGGGCCTCGGTTTCAGGCTGGTATTTCAGTCACCCGGAAAGCAAATATTACGCCGTGGCGCAGATCCAGCGCGATCAGGTTGAAGACTACGCCGCGCGTAAAGGCATGTCCGTGGCTGATGTCGAACGCTGGCTGGCCCCCAATTTGGGGTATGATGCGGATTAACATAATGGGATAGTATCTTCACGGTCAGCAGACTCACTGTTCGTTGACCGTGGTTCGACTTCCCAGCGCGATTATTTCAATAGTGATAGCGGCAGGCAGCTATAAGAATTGCACTCTCAGCAATGGCACAAACCAGCCGGTGTTCTTCGGTGATGCGCCGGGACCAAAAGCCGGACAAATTATGTTTTAAAGGCTCTGGTTTACCCTTACCTTCAAAAGGCGTTCTCAAAACATCTTTAATGAGTGCATTGATCTTCTTAACCATGCGTTTATCTGCATCCTGCCAGTACAGATAATCCTCCCATGCTTCTTCAGACCACGTTAACTTCATTCAATGATGTCCTTTTCTGTCCCTTCACCGGCTTTCAAACTTTCTATCGCGTTCATGAGCCTTTTGGCATTTGCCGGCGAGCGTAACAGATAGGCGGTTTCTTCCAGAGAGTTGTACTCTTCAAGGGACATGAGAACACAAGCCTCACCGTTTTGCCGGGTGATCAATATGGGGGCGTGATCCTCCACCGTTTTCATCATGGTGGCTGACAAATTCTGCCGGGCTTCGCTGTAACTGATCGTTCGCATAATGTTCTCCTCTTCGTACCTCATCATTGTACAATGATGAGGTTTTTTTCACCAGTGTAAAATAGGACATGCACTCTGTTTGTGGTGTTGTGTACCCAACGCCTTTATGCCCACAACGGTCCGAGTGTTATAATATTTAATGAGAATTGTTATCATCTTTGTTGAAGCGGTTTTCTGCAAGTGTTAAGGTAAAGTCCTGTGGTATTCCCCCTCGACCATTTACCCAGCTGCGCTGGCCTGACGGTGGACCCCTTGATGAACGCCTACTCTCCCTCGCTGCCTGAACGCCAGTTTTCCGTTGATGATTTCTTTGCCTTTGGCGAACGCTACGGGATCGATTACCGCTTCCCTGAACTGGTCTCCAGCCGCGATCGGCGCAAAGCACAGCGCGTGGTGGTGCAAGGCCATGTGGAAGAGATGATTCTCTCGTCCGGTATCAGCCTGACCAGTTCTGATGTGCGCGTGATGCAACCCTATGAGTCCACTTCGCTGCAAGGCTCACCGCTCTACACGCTGGTGGTGCTGGGCGGTTGCATCAATCTGCGGGTGAACCAGCGGGAATTTGTGGTGCGTGCGGGCATGGCCTTCAGTACCCGTCTCGGGGAACAGGAGGTGATGCATGTGCGTCACGCGGTCGATCATCCGCTGCGCACCTTAGCGTTGGGTATTCATCCCGGCCAGTTGCAGCTTCCCCCGCTGCTTGCTGCGTTACTGCATCAGTGGGAATGCCGTGAGAACGCGGCTTTTGTATGGCCCGTGCCCGATTACCTGCTGGCGGGCTTGCAGCAGGCCTTATCTCCTTCAAATGAAAGCCTCGCGCGCCAGTTGATGCTGGAAGGCGCGATGCTGCAATTGCTGGGCCATGGTCTGGCGCTTGACCCCGTGGGTCAGCAAGGGCGTATAACCGCGCCACCCAGTGAGCGACGTCGGCTGGATGCACTGCGCGATCGGTTACAGTTGCATCCGGAAAAGCCCTACACCCTGACGGCGTTAGCACAACAAGTTGCTATGAGTCCGACCAGCCTGCGCAATAAATTCCGGCAAGCCTACGGGATTTCGGTATTTGATTTCCTGCGCAACAGTCGATTGGCGCTGGCCTACCGTTTGTTGGAACAGGGCCACCCGGTCCAGCAGGCTGCCTGGATGTCGGGATATCAACATGCCACTAATCTGGCTACCGCCTTTCGACGCCACTACGGCATCGCTCCCAGCGATGTCCCTTGCTCCCAGCGGCGCACATAGCGCTTAAGTCTGGTTTATTCCACTCGTGGTTCCCGGTCGCTCGCACCTTTGTCATTGTGCATACGTTACCCGTCAGCGCGCATAGCTTGCTCTTGTATGAAAACGGTAATAATTCGCATTTACAAGTTCAGGTGAAGCGGAGAAGGGTATGTTGAGAAAAACACAGTTAGCGCTGATGGTCGGCTATCTGGCAAGCGGGTTTGCCGGAAGCGTTCTCGCGCAGGATAACGTTAATTCAGCAACGGACAATTCGGCAACCAACAGTGCGGCGACCAACAAACCGGATACGCTGGTAGTCACTTCTCAGGTGCAGAGCGGGGCCACCAAGCTGGCAACGCCCGATATTGAAACGCCGCAGTCTGTTTCCATTGTTACGCGCGAACAGATGCTACAGCAGGGCGCCACCAATGTGCGGCAGGCGTTGGGCTATACGCCGGGGGTGTACAACAATCAGGTGGGTGGCACCAACCGCTTTGACTACATCGTGATGCGGGGTTTTTCCGACGGCAGTCTTGATAACGTGTTCCTTGACGGGCTGAAAATCATGGGAGATACCAATTCGCACAGCTCGCTGGTGGTGGACCCTTGGTTCCTCGAAAGTATGGAAGTGGTACGTGGCCCGGCCTCGGTGTTGTACGGGCGCGCCTCTCCGGGAGGCATCGTAGCGCTGAGTTCTCGCCGCCCGGCCTTTGAGCAAAGCGGACAAATCAAACTGTTCGCGGGGAACAATGCACAGCGCGGTGCCGCCTTTGATCTGACCGGTCCGCTGGACGATGACGATCGCGTGGCATTCCGCCTCGGTGGGATCGTGCGCAAAGCGGAAACGCAGTTCACCACCAAAGAAGAGCGCTACGCGTTGATGCCTAGTTTGACCTGGCGCATCAGCGATAAAACCCGTCTGGATGTGATGGCGTATTTGCATCGAGATCCAGAAGGGGGCAGCCACTCGGGTGTACCGTATGAAGGTTCAGTGGTGCCGCACAATGGTCGCTATATCTCAAACGGCTTCTACGACGGTGAGAAGAATTTCGAGAAATACGATCGTCGCCAGAATATGGTTGGTTACAACATTGAGCACAACTTTGACAGCGGTTGGTCGGTGCGCCAGAAAGTGCGTTATCTGCAAAGCCGGGTACATCTGGATCAGGTCTATGGTTACGGTTGGTCGGGGAATAGCGATGAACTGATCCGCTACTACCAAGGGGCACGTGAAAAACTTAAAGCATGGACGCTGGATAACCAACTGGATGGCAGCGTTGATACTGGTGCGCTGAATCACCGTCTGTTGCTGGGGATGGATTATCAGCAGCGTCAAAATGACGTCAACTGGCCGACAGGGCTTTTCCCCAACCTCAATGCCTTCAATCCGGTGTACGGTGCGGACGCGCTGAAGTGGTATCCACCTACCCGTGAAAGGCACAAGCTGCAACAAACCGGCTTCTACGCGCAGGATCAGATTTCCCTGGACCGCTGGCGTTTGACGCTGGGTGGCCGTTATGACACGGTTAAAATCTCAAGCACCAACCAAACTACTGAGGCGCGTAGCGAACTGGACCAAGGGCATTTCAGCGAACGTGCAGCGCTGCTTTACCTGTTTGATAACGGTGTTGCCCCTTACGTCAGCTACTCCACGGCGTTTACGCCCACCAACTTTACCGATGCCAGCGGTAACCTGCTCAAACCGATGGAAGGCAAACAGTGGGAAACCGGGTTGAAATATCAACCCGTCGGCACGCAGGATCAGTACAGCGTCTCCCTGTATCGTATCAACCAAACCAACGTGGCAACGAAAACCCAGCCGAAAGATCCCTACCGGGCCATTGGTGAGATTGAATCGGAAGGGGTAGAACTGGAAGCGTTAACCCATATTACGGATAACCTGAGCATTCAGGCGGCTTACAGCTATAACGACATTCGCTACAAGAAGAGCGGCATCGCCAGCGAACAAGGTCAGCGCGCCGTGTATGCGCCGCGCAACCAGCTCAGTGGTTGGGTGAGCTATGATGTCACGAGCGGCATATTGGATGGCTTAACGCTGGGAAGCGGCGTGCGCTATGTGAACGGTGTGGTGAGCGATCGCGCCAACACCCATACGTTACCGTCTTACACGCTGGTGGATATGGCGGTGGGCTATGACCTCTCCAAGGTGGGGTTGAAGGGGCTGAGCGCGCAGTTGAACGTCAATAACCTGACGGACAAACGCTATGTCGGTGCCTGTAACTCACTGGATTACTGCTACTTTGGTGCAGAGCGCAGCGTAGTTGGCAGCCTTTCGTACTCGTTCTAATGTTTTATCTCCCCCGGTGTTTGCCGGGGGAATAACCGCTTTAATAAAGCCCAACCACCTTCCACCACAGCAATCCCGCGGTCATAAATACCGCCTGATTCACCAGGCTGATAATGAACCCGGAGCGCCACCACACGGCAGTGGGCACATAACCTGCGCCGAACAGTATCGGACCGCGCGCATGGGTATACTGCGTCAGTGAACAGTACAGGCTGCTGGTGAATGCCAGCATCAGCGCCATCGGCACAGGTGGAATGCCGAGATTAATCCCCACGCTGAGAAATACGGCATAGAGCGCGGCAATCTGCGCATTGCCGCTGGCAAAGAAATAGTGGGTATAAAAGTAGGCGGCGTTCAGCAGCAATAGCACCAAAACCCAACTGGTTCCGGCCATCAAATGACCAACGCTGCCGCCAATCAGATCGCCAAACCAGGTGGTGAAGCCCAGCTTTTTAAGCTGATTGGCCATCATCAGCAGTGCGGCAAACCAGATTAACGTATCCCAGGCCCCTTTTTCGCTTTTGATGTCCTCCCAGCGCAGCACGCCGCTCAACAGCAAAAAGGAGAGGCCCACAAAGGATGCCGTGGTCGCATCTACGCCCAGCGTATCGCCAAAAATCCACAGCACCAACAGCAGCAGCACGGTAAAGGCCATCAGCCATTCACCACGCGCCATCGGTCCCATTTTTTCCAGTTCGCTTATCGCCAGTTTCGGCGCATCAGGCGTGTGGCGGATTTCCGGTTTGGTCAGCCAGAGCACCAGAGGTGGAACAATCATCAGGGAGATCAGGCACGGTACCACGGCGGCCAGAAACCAACTGCCCCAGGTGATGTGCACGCCAGCATTGGCGGCCAGTTTTACGGCCAGCAGGTTGCCGGTGTAGGCGGTCATAAACAGCGCGGCAGTAATGTCGTTGACATTGCCGATGCAGACCACCAAAAAAGTCCCGATCTTGCTGCGTGAGGAATCTTCCGGCTTGGAATCGAAACTGCGCGCCAGTGAGTCAGCAATGGGGTAGATCACACCGCCGCAGCGTGCCGTATTGCTTGGCATGGCGGGTGATAACACCAGATCGGCAAAGGCAAGGCCGTAGGCCAGCCCCAGCGTTCTCTTCCCCAGCAGGCGAATCATCTGCAATGCGATGCGTCGGCCCAGCCCGGTTTTGATAAAGCCGCGCGCGATCATAAATGCCACGACGATCAGCCAGATCAGGGAGCTGTTCAGATCGCTCAACGCGGTTTGAATCGCACCGCTGGCGCTGGTATCGCCTGCGGCGGCCGTCAGCGCAAACAGCGTCATACTGATGATGCCGATGGCACCAATGGGGAGCACGTTAGCCACAATCGAGACGATGGTGGCGACAAAAATCACCGCGGAATGCCAAGCGGGAACGCTGAGGCCGGTGGGGGGGGACATGTGCCAGAAAAAGGCGGCGATAAGCAGAATAATCGCCAAAGCAAGCCAGTTCAGGCCATACGACGTTTTAGTCTTCATCCGTTTTCCTTACAACTTGATAGGTGTCTGAAGGAGGAACTGTAATCAGTGTAATCCCTAATGGTTACAGGGTTATCAGCGATCATAGCTGCACTGCGGTAAAACGCGGGATGAAAATGACACGCTTATTGATTTGAAGCGGTTTTTATAAATATTGTTAGTTAAATAATTATGTGAAGCGTATCACGCTTTAAGTGTGACAAAGTATGACAAAGGCAGATGCCATGCGGGATGTGCAAAAAAAGGAAAAAATGATGAAAATAGTGTGATTAATGTTATTGGTACTTATTGGCATCATTTTGTTAACGTTGGCCTGCGGCTGAGCTTGTGTTCTTCCGCTCGCCAATACTTCGTGTTGATAAGCGCTCGGTGTGATTCCTCAGTTAATTGCTGTTGCAGCGTAAGTACATCTCCTGAGTCTTGTCTATTGCTGCCATCTTATGCGTTATTTGGAGGCTACTACTGGTTTTGTGCTTATACAGTTGCGGCCGTCTCTTTTACTTTGGTACAGGGCATGGTCTGAATGGGTCAGCAAGTCGATTTCTCCCGTGTCTTTTTGTGGAATCTCGCAGGCGATGCCAATACTGATGGTGACAAATGGACTGGCGGATGATGCTGCATGCGGAATTTTAAGCGCCTTCACGGCATCCAGCATTTTCTGGGCACTCTCCTGAGCACCGGCCAAGTCGGTCATCGGCAGCAGGCAGGCAAACTCCTCACCACCATACCGGAAAACCATGTCCATGGGACGGTGTAAGGTTTTTTGCAGTGCAGAGGCGACGGCCTGCAGACACTCATCGCCTTTTTGGTGACCATAGGTGTCGTTAAAACACTTAAAAAAATCCACATCCAGCATGATGATGGAGAGTGGGCGTTGTTCGCGGCGGCAAAGCAGCCAGTCCTGCTTGAGCATTTCGTCAAATCGCCGCCGGTTATGCAGCCCAGTCAGTCCGTCCAGCCAGGCAATCTCCTGCATGTTATCCATGTACAGTTTGAGCATGAGGTGTGTCATTACCCGAGCACGTACAATTGCCGGATTAATTGGCTTTGAAATAAAGTCAACGGCACCGATTTCGAAACCATATGCTTCAACATCCGCTTCAGTTTCTGCAGTAACAAAAATGACGGGGATCCACTTGGTGGCCGGTTCGTTTTTCAGCTGACGACACACTTCATAGCCATCCATATCAGGCATTAAAATATCGAGCAGAATGAGGTCCGGTTTTTGATTGATGGCCAGATGGAGGGCTTTTTCACCACTGGTGGCGACCACCATGTCCAGTTCGTTGTGGAAAACGGCACTCAGCGTATGAATATTTACCGGCTGATCATCGACGATCAGGATGCGTGGTTTATAGCCCCGCAGCGCATACTCATCCAGAACCTTATTCCACATGGACTAGCTCCTGTATCCTGATTAAAAACTGTTTTGCCTGTTCGAAGTCCAACATTTCGGTTGCTTGGACGAGTTGTTCGAGCAGTGCTTGTACCCCAGTCTGCATCGCCAGGGCTTCATGTAACTGTTTTGCCAACGGCAGTGATGCCATATTGCCACCATCAAGGTGCTGGTTTAACGAACGAATGATCGCTGCAGCAGAAGGCAACGGCGATGAACCTGTACCGTTCGTATTTCCTGACTGACTGGCAACCAGGGATGCGATATGTTGCTGTAGCTCGGCATATTCTTTTCGCACCTGTTTTTCAAGCTGATCGGGCAGGGAGGGAAAAAGGGCCGCTTTTCCGCTATCGCCAACCGTTTTTAACTGGGTTTCCTGTTCCACCAGCCAGACCCATGTCTTATCCAGCCCGGCCGAGCCGGTACTGCCTTTCAGTGTGTGCAATACAGCCATCGCCGCTGACCAGTTGTGGGATTGACACGCTTTGCGCAAATCGCCCAGCAGGAGAATAAACGATGGCATAAAGGCATTGAGCAATATTTGATACATGTTGACATTTCCACCCGTGCGCTGCAAAAAATCAGGCATATCGTGGGGAAGAGGGGGTGTGGTCGCTGATACTGTTGTCCGCCCCAGCACTTTCGTCAGCGTTGCAATGACATTATTAAAATCCAGGGGTTTACTGATATGATCGCTCATTCCGGCATTGAGGCAATCTTGCTTGTCTGACGTGCTCACATTGGCGGTCATGGCAATGATCGGTAAGTGGGTGAAACGCGGGTTAGCCCGAATACGTCGTGTGGCTTCCAGGCCATCAATACCTGGCATCTGGACATCCATTAAGACCACATCGAACCGTTTTTTACCCGCCACGACGGCCTGGACGCCCGCTTCTCCACCTCCCGCGATCGCAACCTGTGCACCTTCACTGCCCAGGAACTCACTGATAACCATTTGGTTAAAAAGGTTATCTTCCACGACCAGTACGCTTACCCCAACCAGTCGGCGTTGAGTAGTGGATATCGCGTTACTGGCTGACGCAACGCCAGAGCCGAGCGCGTTATACAATTGTTCGGGTGTTAATGGTTTGGTCAGCACCGTATCCAGTGCAGGATAATGCTGGGTATCTGGTAGGTCGATGTGGTTTGCTGCACTGACCAGAATTAATGTGGGACTGGGTGACAAGTTCATCTGGTAGCGGATATGGTTTGCCAGTGTCAGCCCGTCCATACCGGGCATAATCCAGTCCAGTAACACCACATTAAAGGGGATGTCTGTTTGTGCAGCATGGCCCAGTAACCGGATGGCTTCCTCCGCGTTTCCTGTCACGGTGACCTGAACGTGCATGGCAGCCAGTTGCTGCTCGAGTAAGGTACGGGCGACCACGTTATCATCCACTACCAGTACATTGAAGTTCTGAGTGGACAGAGCAAGAGGGGTCCAGGTGAGTGTATTTTCATCCCGAGGGAACGTGACCTGAAACGAGAACGTGCTGCCTTTGCCTAACGAGCTTTGTACGGTGAGTTCTCCCCCCATTTGCTCCACCAGTCGGCGGCTGATCACTAGACCCAGACCCGTTCCGCCGTAGCGCCGTGAAGTAGAGGCCTCCGCTTGAGTAAACACATCGAAAATACGCGCGAGCTGGCTTTCGCTGATGCCAATGCCCGTGTCGGAGACACTGAACTGTACTGTCAGCATTTCACCGTTGAATGCCACCAGACGAGTGGCAACCACAATTTCACCTTGTTCTGTGAATTTAATGGCATTGCTGACCAGATTTATCAGTACTTGTTGCAGACGCATTTCATCACCAACAAGTCCGGGAGGCAGTTGCGTGTCGAGGTCGAATAGCAATTCAATAGATTTATTATGCAGGTTGCCCGAAAGCACTATCGCCACGTGTTCCATCACATCATTTACGTTGAACGGCTGGTTCTCCAACTCCAGTTTACCGGCGTCAATTTTTGAAAAATCGAGAATGTCATTGAGCACCCCTAATAATGATGTTGCGGCAATGTGTGCCTTCGTTGCAAAGTCCTGCTGGCGGGGGCGGAGATCTGCTTTAAGTAATAACTGTAACATGCCAAGAACGGCATTCATGGGGGTGCGGATCTCATGGCTCATATTGGCGAGGAACATGGATTTGGACTTATTTGCTGCATCTGCCTGATCTTTGGCCGCTTCCAGTGCCTGTTGCGCTTGGCGCTGTTGTGTAATATCCATCGAAATGCCGAGGTAACCACTCAGTTCTCCGTGAGCATCGTACATGGCGGTCACGACCAGGCGTACGGGAAAGCGGCTACCATCTTTGCGGATGTAGGTCCACTCACGTTGTTCTGATATGCCCCGGCGCGCATGGAAAACGAAAACTTCAAACCCCTGAACGTGCTCTCGGTACTCCTCGCTGAGTTGTTGGCCGTATTGTTCGACTTCGTCGGGATCGTGAATGATGCTTGGCGTCGTTTTCCCCACCACTTCTTCTTCACTATACCCGAGCATGCGTTCTGCTCCTTTGTTGAATAAGCGGATAGTGCCGGTTACATCGGTGGCGATAATGGTGAATTCATAGGTGGCGGACATCACCGTGCTGAGCAGCGTATTCAACCCAGCCAGTTCTGCAGTACGTTCGCGTACCTGTTGCTCCAGGTTTTGGTTAAGTTCATGAATACGTCGCTCATTTTCTTTCTGGAGTGAGATATCACGCACGGTGGTGGACACGCCAATCACTTTACCGCTGGTGTCAAAAATGGGCGATACCGTTCCAGATACCGGAAATTCATGACCATCTTTGCGTTTGCGTAGGGTTTCCAGATGCCTGATGGTTTCTTTGTTACCAACACGCATGAGGGTGCTCGCTTCTTCTTCCCGCAGTCGTGCTGGGATAATGAGATCTGTCACATACTGGCCGACAGCCTCTGTTCGGGTGTAGTCAAACATACGTTCGGCACCGCTATTCCATGCAATGACTTTTCCTGTGATGTCTTTACCAATAATGGCGTCAGCGGAGCTTTCGACAATCATCGCCAGTTTGTGCTGTTCTATATGCAGGCGCTGTCGGTCATTTGCTCGTGAAACAGCAATATTCACGAGGAGTGCCAGAATGGCAGAGAACATTACCCCCATACTGCCCACCATCGGCACGGAGAGCAGGTTTAAGTTACTCAGCCAGGCCGGTGTTGCCGAGATAGAAATACGCCATATCCTGCCTAAAATCTCAGCATCCTGGTACCTGGTATACCCCCCGGTATCTGTACTACTGCGGTAAAAAACTTGATGATTATCATCCGAGGTGACATCACTGAGCGTGAGAATAAGATTGGGGTCATGAAAGCGTTGTGACTGCATAATCTCATCGATACTCAGTGGCGCAAATGCCCAGCCAAAACACTGACTAATGCGCTTGTCTTCTGTTTCGGGCGTCACGGCATGCAGGTAGATGGGTAACATAATCAGAAACGCATTGTGCTGGCTGGCATTGGAATACGTGAGAGCCATCGGCGGGGTAATGGCAGCTTTGCCTGTGAGCATCGCTTTGTCCGCAGTCGAGCGGCGTTGTAACTCTGACGCTATGTCCAGACCAATGGCTTTGGCATTTGTGCTGACGTTCTGCGGTTCAAGGTATTCAATGATGTAATGTTCACCCTGCCAAGGGGAAATATAGCGTACGCTAAAGTCAGGCCCGTTTTCCTCACGCTCGTTATCTAAAAAGTCAGTCAGTTGGTGGTGTGGGACCCGGCGTATAAACCCAAAACCCCGTGCACCAGGGAAGTTATTATCTAAATCGAGAATTGAGGAAAATGATTGAAAAAAATCATTTTTAATATTTTCTCCTTCGCCACTCAACACGGCTGTCCGGGCTTCAAATAGCCCATATTTGTAGCGGTTCATTGAGGCGACTACGGCACTGAACTCTGGTTGCAAACTGCTGATAATCGACTGGCGGATATAGTCTTCATTGCGCTGATGGACAATAAATGCCATACCTGCAGTCAGAGCAATGCCCACCAGAAAAGTGATAACGGTGGCAAATTGCGGGTGCATTAATTTCTTTAAATGTTGTGCCATCATGCTACCACCTCATAGGCGCGTGGTTGCCAGAGAAAAGTCAGTAAAGTGCCACGATTTTTGTTTTTGCTGTCATCCCTGTTTGCTCAGTATTGGTATCCCTACGCCTGTAATCGATGAATAACGCCAACGAAACCATTCACTCTCTGGTTCATTTCACACAGACTGCGGGGCGGACCACTGACCTTGTTATGTTCTATTTTTGAGTATCGGTGAATTTCATCCAGTTGGTG
Source organism: Candidatus Symbiopectobacterium sp. NZEC135 (assembly GCF_025962695.1). Taxonomy (NCBI): domain Bacteria; kingdom Pseudomonadati; phylum Pseudomonadota; class Gammaproteobacteria; order Enterobacterales; family Enterobacteriaceae; genus Symbiopectobacterium; species Candidatus Symbiopectobacterium sp. NZEC135. Next base: position 26,117 of record NZ_JAGFPF010000059.1, read on the forward strand.
GTGTATTTCCACAATAAGCGTATTTTTTTCGAAATTCGGTGAAATTTTTTTTGTGGCGTGAGTGAAATCTGGCGGGTATTTGTCAGCTCGCCTGGCACATTGCCAGGAGCAATACCGCAGCATTTTAAGTATTTTTATGTGTAGGCGAGTTACCGTTACGACGTAGAGGTATTGTCTGAGAGGATTAATAGCGCGAAGCGATAATACCCGTTAAAAAATAATGCCGGTCACCTTAAGTGACCGGCATGAGGTCTGGGGCCGTTTTGGCTCCAGGGCAGGCGTTATTCAAACAGGCTGTGGTGTAGCGTCTGCACCACGCGCTCTGCATCGTTGCCCGGCACCAGGAAACACAGGTTATGGCTGCTGGCACCGTAGCAAATCAGACGAATGTTGAACGGTTCCAGCACGCCAAACACCTCTTTGCCAACGCCGCACGCCTGAGAAAGCTGATTGCCGATCAGCGCGACCAGCGACAAGTTCTCTTCCACCTCGACGCGACACAGGGAAGAGAGCTCGGTCAGCATGGCGCTGGAGAGCAGGCCGTCACCCGCAG